>CAZEFG010000005.1:0-27140 GCA_964511355.1 uncultured Iamiaceae bacterium | reverse complement strand
GCCTCGCCTTCCTCGACCACTCCCCCCGCTTCGCAAACTGGGCCACGGGGGTCTGACCTGTCCGGGTGGGGTCGGGCCGCCTTGGCCACCCGACCCCGACCGGTGACAGTTCGCTCGATCAGGCGCCGGCCATCATCCCCGAGAACATCTGGTTGAGCAGCTCAGCCGGTACCGGCGTGTGATCGGCCGGAGCGGTCGGAGCGGTCGGTGAGCTGTTGAAGGTGATGAGCCACGGCAGGGTGGACCCTTCGGGCAGTTCGGTGGTCATCTGGGCCATGTCGGCGCGGATCGAGCTGATGTTGCCGTCGATCAGCACCACGTCGAGCTCCCAGACCTCAGAGACACCTTCTTGGCGCATCTCGGCCAGGATGTCGTCGATGTCGGCGTCAGGGTCGGAGAGTTCGAGGGCCTCGGCGGTCACGGGGTGCGACTGCAGTGCTGCCAACAGATCGGCGACCTGAACCTCCACCAGGAAGCGGTCGCCGCCGCGAGCTTCACCGGCGGCGGTGACCGAGGTGTTCTCGTCGACGATCTGTTGAAGGGCGGCGGCGAAATCGGCGTTCAGCTGGTCGGGCTCGGTGCTGGACTCCCACATCCCTCCGAGTTCGGAGTCGGGCGGCAGTTCCAGGCTGACCCAGCCGCCGCTGAGGAGATCGCCGAGGAAGCTCATCGAGGGGTCGCCGCCGAACATGGCCGGGACCATGTCGATCTGGCTGCTGAGCTCAGCACCGGCGGCCGGGTCGATCTGGTTGGCCAAAGCCACCACTGAGTCGACATCGAGCCGGACGTAGATCGTCTGGGCGATCGTGCGGAACTCGAACAGGGTCGAGCCGTCGATCGCCATCTCCATTGCCATCGCCTGGTCGGAGCTCACGACGCGCATCTCGGCCTGGGTCATCAGGTCGAGCATCAGTTGCTCGGAGGGGTCTCCCGACAGCTCGGCTTCCATCGCCTGGGCCAACTGGTCAGCGGTGGCGTCGAGCTTGAAGCTGATGTCGACGGTGGTGGGGTTCAGTTCAGAGAACGCGGCGAGAACAGCCGCGTTGGGATCATCGATCGCGATCCCGTTGCCGGAGCTCTTTCCTCCACCGGTGCCCCCTGCTTCCTCGCCGTCTCCGCATCCGGCCAGGATCAGGACCAGCGCCACCAGGGGTGCCAGTAGGTATTTGAAGCGTCGCAACACAGATAACTCCTTGCGGATGCCTCCCCACCGAAACGGGAGGAAATGGACCTCCCATACTGCCACCTCCAGCCGGTGGTGGCCCTGTCGGCAGGTCGAGATGTCAGCGGCGGGTGAGCGTGACGCGCAGCCGCCATGCCGCGAGCAATCCCAACGCCACCGCGAAGCCGGCGAGGGCTGCGAGTTGGGGGAGGATGTCGCCAATCGTGGCGCCGTGGCGCACAACCTCGGCGAAGGCGTCGAGGGCCCAGTAGTGAGGAATGGCGCGGGCGATGGTCAGCATGGTGTCGCTGAAGAGCTCGACCGGGAGCATCGAGCCTCCGAGAGCAGCCAGCACCAGGCCCACCACCACCGTCACCCCCGACGCCTGCTCGACCGTCGAGAACGACGCCCCGGCCAACATGGCTGCCGCCGCCCCTACGGCCCCGAAGACCACCAGGATGGCAGTCGACGCCACCGGATTTCCCCAGTCGACCCCGAACAGGACCGCGGTCGCCACCATGATGTAAACGCCTTGGGTGACGGCGATGGCGAAGCGTGCCAAGGCTTCTCCGGCGATGAGGCTCGACACCCGGGTGGGAGTCGAGAGCATTCGGGTGGTGATTCCGAGCTGGCGACTCTGGATCATCGTCACCGAGCCAGTGAGGCTGGTGAGGAAGATGAACAGCACCACCTGACCGGCGGCACCGACGTCGTACCCGCTCAGGTCCTCGGGGAACAGGCGGTCTCCGGTGGTGGTGGTCGAGACCGTGATCAACTGGGCGACGGGGCGTTGTTCGGCGGCGATGCGGGCGGCTTCGGCGGGGTCGGCGCCCCTCTCGGTGGCGGCCGCGACGGCGGTGGGGACCGCGATCGAGCGACTGAGCGCATCGCCGACCAGCGTCTGCAACTGGGGTCCGGTGCCCGTGTTGGTGGAGGTGAACCCGATGGTCGAGGGCAGCCCGTCGGCCAACCGCTGGTCGAGATCGGCGGGGAAGACGATCGCGGCCGTGAGGGATCCTCCGTCGAGGTCGTCGATGGCCTCGTGCTCGCTGGAGTACGAAACCAGCTCGATTCGCGAGTTGTCGGCCAGCACCTCGAGAACCTCGCTCGCCACGACCGAATCGTCGGGGACCACGGTCGCGATCTTCGACGCCGGCGGCTCGCCGAACTGAAGCCCGACCAACAGCACGATCGCCAACGGGAGGATGAAGATGAAGAACGCGTTGGAACGGTCGCGTGCCCATCGGGTGAGCTCGACCCTGACGATGGCCCTGACCTTCATGAGCGCAACACCCGCCCGGCCATGCTCGCACCCAACGAGCCGGTGACCAACGCCATCGCCACCAGCACCAGGATTGCCGGGGTGGCCGCCGACAGCCCCCCGGTGATCAGCTCGTCGATGCCGTGCAGGAACCAGCGGTTGGGCGTCGCCAGAGCCAAGCGACCCCACAAGGTCTCGGTGCCCGGAACGACCATCCCGAAGGAACCACCGAGCATCGCCATCGACACCGCCACGATCGCCTGGAGGTTGCCCGCCTGCTCGGAGGTACGGGCCAAACCGCCCACCAACGACATGATCCCGGTGGCGGCCAACACGGCGGCGATCGCCAACAAGACGGCCCCGACAGGATTCCCCCACTCGGCCCCCATGACCAAGGTGGTGGTGGCCATGAGCGCAATCAGGGCAATGGACCCGGCCACCACCGCGGCCAGTGCCTTGCCCACCAGGATCGACGCCCGGGACACCGGCGAAACCAACAACCGAGGCAGTGTCCCCGCTTGGCGCTCTTCGAGGACGCCCGTGACCGCGGTTCCGGCGACGAAGAACACGAAGAACACCGCCATTCCCGCCGCCAGTTGAGTGGTCAGGTTGGAGCTGGCGACGACGGCTTCGATGGTCGACAGGGTGACCAAGGGCTCACCGCCCGCCACCTCGTTGGCCACCGTCTCGATCTGGTCGATTTCGACCGCGCCCGAGAGCGCGGCGGTGACACCCGCCAAGGCGGCCGTCCCGCTGTTGGTGGCGTAGCCCTGAGCCAAAGCCGTGGCGACCGAGGTGGCCAGGCTGGCATCGACACTGCCGACCACCCGAAGTTCGACCGAGTTCCCGGTGGCATAGGCGGTCGAGAAGTCCTCGGGGACGATGATGACCGCGGAGACATCGCCCGCGTCGACCGCGTCGCGTCCGGCCTCGACACTGGGGTGGGTGCTGATCTCGATCAGACCCGAGCCGGCCACGTCGTCGAGCATGGCGTGAAAGTTCGCGGCTTGGGGCCCGCCGTCGAGATCGACGACGCCGATGTCGAAGCTGATCCGGTCGCCACCCGCGTCGAGGCCGCCAAAGACCAGGTTGAACACAAACGCCAGGACCAGGGGCGCGGCGAAGCCGAAGATGAACAGCGACCGGTCCCGCGCTCGTTGGCGTAGATCCTTCACCGCGATCAACCAGACGGCGGTCACTGGTCAGTCCCGCAGGGCGCGGCCGGTGAGATGCAGGAACACCGATTCGAGGTCGGGTTGGCTCACTTCGATCGAGGCGATACTCAATCCCGCACCGTCGATCACCTCGATGGCCGGGGCGATCACCTGGGAGGCATCATCGGCGAGCAGTGCGAAGCCCGCCTCGGTGGTGGTTACCTCCGAGACGCCGTCGAGGGCGGCCAGCTGGGGCATCACCGGTTCGAGCGGGCCGATGGCGGCGAGGTGGATGCGGTCCTGTTCACCCACCGAGGCCACCAATTCGCGGCGGGTCCCCTCGGCCATCAGCTTGCCCTGGTCGATGATGCCGATGCGGTCACACAACCGCTCGGCCTCTTCCATGTAATGGGTGGTGTAGATGACCGCCATGCCCTCGCCGGCGAGGTGCTCGACCGACTCGAGGATGGCATTGCGCGATTGCGGATCGACCCCCACCGTGGGCTCGTCGAGGATCAACAGGCTCGGGTGGTGGAGCAGCCCGATACCGATGTTGAGTCGCCGCTTCATGCCGCCCGAGTAGTCCTCGGCCCGATCGTCGGCTCGGTCGGCCAGCCCGATGATGGCGAGGACCTCGTCGATACGAGATGCCGTCTCGGATCGATTCAGACCGTAGAGCCGGGCGAAGAAGCGCAGGTTCTCGCGGCCGGACAGGTCGGGGTAGATGGCGAGGTCCTGGGGCACGAGCCCGATCCGGGACCGCAACTTGGTGGATCTGGTGGTCATCACCTCACCTCCGATGCGGATGGTTCCGGCGCTCGGTTCGAGCAGGCCCGCAATCATCGAAATCGTCGTCGACTTGCCGGCACCGTTGGGTCCCAGGAGCCCGTAGGTCTCACCCGGGTCGACATGCAGGCTCACCTCGTCGACCGCGACAAGGTCATCGAATCGCTTGGCCAGTCGGTCCACATCGATCACGGGGCCGGTCAATGGTTCGCTCCTCGTCGGCGCCAGCGCTAGATCTTGTCAGCTCGGGCAGGGATCGGTCAGGAGGGTTACCGAATCGACCACATGTCACCGCTACCGTGGCGGGGCGCGCACGGACCATCTGAGGAGCGTTCATGTCAGATTCGATCCCCCAGCCTCCACCCCCGGGAGCGCCTCCTTCGGGCTCCCCTAACCGCGCCGAGACGTCTGCTTCCTCCGCGGCGACGACGGGAGCGGCGGCCAAGGTGTCGTTCGCGGGCAGCGCCGGTTTGGGATTGCTGAGCGCGGTGTTGTTGGCGGTTGCAGTTTCGGTCAAAGAAGACGGAAACCACGGTTGGAGCCGTTTCGGAGTGTGGGCCGGGTTCGCCATCGCCAGCGCGCTCGCCACCACCGCCCCGGCGTGGGCTCCGAGCCTTCGGATGTCGACGGTGACGGCCTGGCGTACCGCCACCGCCGGTGGCATCGGGTTGGCGGTCTACTGGGTGCTGTTCGTGCTCCCGTGGATCGAACAGAACGTCAGCTTCGTGGCCACGGTGGGGTGCGCCCTCGGAATGTACGCCGCCTGGATCGCCCCGGGCCGACCCCGGTCAGCCCGGGCTCAAGCTTTCTGATGAACGCGACGACCCGGCTGGTACTGGCGGCGGTGGTGTGTGCGGTGTCGTTGGGACTCGGTTGGCAAGCCAGCCGGGCCTCCACCGGGTACCAGACCCCGGGCATGGTGTTGCCAACGACCAACGTGGCGATCGGATCCGACGACCTCTGGATCGGGTCGCAGTACTACCCGGGCTATTGGGTCGAAGGTGACCCCATGCGGGCTCGTCGTGGTTTCGAGGCCGATGTGCGAGTGGTGCTGGTGCCTGCCGCGCTGGCGCTCGCCTGGGTGTCGCAGGTCCGGTCGGAGAAGTCGGTACGAGTGGCTCGGGTGGCCATGATCGCCTTGGCGGCCATAGGACTACAGGCGCTCGGCCGGGGGATGGTGGCGGCGGCGTTGTCGGTCGTTGTTGTGCTGGTCTTGGCCGCACCGGCGGTGGGGCCCGATTGGCTGCGCCGGGTCATCACCAGGGTCGGGTCGGCCAGAACGCACGCGGCCGCCGCCTAGCCGAAGGTCAGACCTTGGGGGTGTCCTTGGCGGCCTGGTCGCCGGGTTCTTTCGGCAGCCCCAGCGCCCGTTCACCGACGATGTTGCGCTGAATCTCGGCGGTACCACCCCAGATCGTGCCCGAGCGCGCCCCGAGGAACATCCCCATCCATTCGTTGGATCGGTAACCCTCGCCGTCGGGTCGGATCAGCGCTTCGGCGCCGGCGACATCCATGGCGATCTCTCCGAAGCGGCGGGCGTACTCCGACCACAGCATCTTGCCGATCGAGGCTTCGGGTCCAGGCTCGTGTCCGGCAGCGGCCAGCGCGTTCATGCGCTCGGCCTGATAGCGGATGATCTCGATCTTGGTGTAGGCCCAGGCCAGGTTCTGGCGGACGTTGGCATCGTTGATCTTGCCGTTGTCGCGTGCCTTGTCGACGACCCGCTGCCAGCTTCTGAGGAATCCGACGTGACGGTTGGAGCCACCGCGACGCTCGTTGCCCAAGGTGGTGTTGGCTACTCGCCACCCGTTGTGCAAGCCTCCGATCACGTTGGCCAGCGGGGCCCGGGCCCCGTCGATGAACACCTCGCTGAAGCCGCTGCCGCCGGTCATCTGCCGCAGCGTGCGGATGTCGAAACCGTTGTCGGGCATGGGCACCAGCACGTACGAGATGCCCTGGTGTTTGGGTGCTTCGGGGTCGGTGCGGGCGAGGCAGAACATCATGTTGGCGAACTGGGCCCCCGAGGTCCACACCTTCTGGCCGGTGATGATCATCTCGTCGCCGTCGACGATGCCTCTGGTCTGCAGCCCGGCGAGGTCGGACCCAGCGCCGGGTTCGGAGAACCCTTGGCAGTAGCGGTCGGTGCCGTCGAGGATGCGGGGCAGAAAGGTGCGCTTCTGCTCGTCGGTTCCGTGCACGATGATGGCGGGCGAAACCAGCGATTCGCCCATCCCCCGGCCGACTCGGGGATAGCCGGCGGCGCTGAACTCGTCGGACACGATGCCGTTCTGGAAGCTGTCGAGTCCCCGTCCGCCGTGCTCGGCGGGCCAGTGCGAACAGATCCAGCGACCTTCGATCAGGCGGCGCTCCCACTCTTGGCGCTCAGGGGAGGAGCCGGCCCACATCATCGACGAAACGCCCCGCACCTCCTCGATACCGTTCTCGCGAAGCCAGGTGCGGACCTCGTCGCGAAGTTCGTCGTCGGTGACAACAGCCATGTCTTCCCCCCGGAGACTTGAGCAGGACACACCTGCGCGGTGGGAAATGTCTAGCGCGTCCGGTTGTCGGGCGCGGCGAAAGCCTCACGGCTCGAGTCGTGAGGCCTTCGCCTGCCGGGCCTGGTGCGTCCAAAGGGAGGGGCCAAGATGGAACTCACACGGGCCAGTTCCGGGGGGAACTCCGCATAAGTTACCGCTTAGGAACCTTGAAGTCAACCCTTGTGATGGCCTCTCGGCCGACGTGCGGGCCAAGCCTGTCCTTTCATCGGCCGGTGACCGTCAGTAAGATGGCGGGTGCCCGGGCAAGTGTCACCTGACAGACCGTCATTTGACCTCGTCGTGTGACCTCGTCACCTGACATGATCTGCCCGGTCCGAACCGCAGACGACCAACATCAGGAGGGCGACGTGACCGGCGAGAATCAGGCTCAGGCCCGCCAGGACACCATCACCGCGCCCATTCCCGCTCGTCGACTTCGCCCCAGCGACCGACGGGCCGAGATCGTTGCCGCTGCCCGCCAGGTGTTTCTGGCCACCGGGTACTCCGGAGTCGGCCTGGCCGAGGTGGCCAGCACCGGTGCGGTGTCACGGGGATCGATATATCGCTACTTCCCCAACGGCCGGTCCGACCTGTTCGTGGCGGTCGCCGACGACCTGCTCGGCGAACTGCACGGTCGCCTGCGCTACGCCGCCAGCGTCCCGTTCTCGCCCGCCAAGCGCATCGAGCACCTGATCGCCGCCCTGTTCGCCTTCTTTCAGGAAGAGCCCAACGCCCACCGGCTGCTGTTTCGCGATGTGTGGGCCGCCTCAGACCCCGTCGTCGAAGCCAGCGCCGCAGCCACCAAGGCTCTGCTCACCGCCGAAATCGCGCAGGTTGTCGCCGATGCGGGTATCGCGGCCGACGAGTTGCTGGCCATCAGCGCCGGGATCTTCGGATTCACCATGGCCAACGTCGAACTATCGCTGGCGGGGGAGATCGATCCCGAAACCGCCTGGTCGATCAGTTGCCGCGGCGCCATCGCTCACCTATCGAGCTGAGCTACTCCTTCGGCGAGCCGAGGGTCGATCAGGCGCAGGTGGGGGCGAGGTTCGGCCGGGATTCCCTGGGCGACCGGAATCAGGGCTCGAACCACAGTCCCGCCCTCGGGTAGTACCTCGGTGGTGATGCTCCCGCCGAGGAACCGAGCGGTTGAGCCGAGGTCGCCGGTCACCAGGATGTGAGGTTCGGTGGATCCCGTGCCGTCGTCGGTGATCTCGATGGTGACCCCGTCGAGTGAGCCGGTCACCTTGACCTGCACATGGCTCGCCTGGTTGGCCCACCAGGCGTGCACCGTGGCTTCCTGCACCACCCGAAGCACGGCGGTCTCGGTGGCCCAGTCGAGCACCAGGTCGGGGTCGATGTCGAGATCGAGCTCGGGCCGGGGGCCGTCGACGGCGAGGTTCTCTAGGAAGGCTCGCATCGGAGCTCCGAGTCGGCGGGCGTCGTCGTCGCTGGGTTGGATCGGTTTGACCGCGTCAGCGAGGCGTTGAAGCCGTTCGGCTCGCTGGGCCAGATCACGGCGGAGCCGATCGGCGGCGAAGCGTACGGCTGCAGGGTTGCCCGACTCGGTTGCTTGGTCGATGGCGCTGTTGAATGCGGCCATGGCGGTGTGCAGCGAAGCCGCCTGCCGGTGGAGATGGGCGGCGGCCCGATGGCGTGACCCATCGACGTGCGACATCACCTCGCCCAGAAGGACACTGCGTGCCTGCGCCGCCTGCTCGACCAGGTCATAGAGCCGGGTGGTCTCCCGGGCCGCCAACAGATGGCGGAGGCTCGACAGGGCCACCAGCACCAACACGGTGAGCAATCCGAGCTCGGGTACCCAGGTGTGGTTGCGTTGGTACCACACGACCCCGGCCACGACCGGCACGGTGGCGAGTATCACCAAGGCGATGATCGAGTTGCGACGGACCTGGGCCGCGGGCGGGAGCCGCTCGAGCCCGGGGGACGAAACACGAGGGGCGTGGACGAAAAAGAGCACCCCGAGCCCGATCGAAAGGGCGAACAGGCCGGCCACCGGGCCGGTGGGAATGCTGAACTCCTGAGCGCCGAGCATGGCGGAGAAAGCCGAGCTGAGGGTGACGGCGATTCCGAAGGCGACCCCGATGTCGGCCATGGTCCTGTGCCCCGGAGCGATTCGGGCTCGGACCGTGAGCGCCACCAGAGTCCCGTGCATGCCGACCACCGTCCACAGGGCCGCAGCAATGGTGAACCAGGGGCGGGAAGATGCCGCCAGGGCAGGGCCAAAGGCGAGGCCGAGCGGGGCGAGCAGGGCGATGGTGGCCATCACCAGGTCGACGGCATCCACCAGCGCGGCGCGATGGCCTGATCGGGATCGCATCGTCAAGGTGTTGGCCACTACGAGGACGACCAGCGCCATGGCCACCGGGACGGAGGTGCGCAGGACGTGAGGGTTCATCGCGGGATTGATGCGAGGCACCGCCGAGAGCGAGAAGGCGATCCCACCGGCGAAACATCCCACCCACATCCACCGCGCCACGCGGTCGCGGGCATCGGAGCGTCGAGCGGCGACGGCGGCGATGATCAGTCCAGGTACCGAATACATCGCGCTGGCGAAGGTCATGTGGCGCAGGTACGCCGACGGTTCCGATACCTGCCAAACCGAGACGACAACCAAGGGAACCGTGACGGCTACATAGGCGATGGCGGCCTGTCGTAGCCGGTTCGAGAACATGAACTGGTGCACCGCCGCGTCCGGGCCGACCGATGCGGTCTGGTCGAGGACTTCCGCGGTGGTGTCGTCGCTCGTGTCCCTGCCGTCGACGGGGCGCGCCAGCACCCGCGTAGCCACGGCACCGAGCTCGGGTCGTGCGTAGTCGGTCATGGTCCCTCTCGTCCCCGGTCACGGAGGCGGCAGCCGCTCCCGTGATCGATGTCACACTTTAGGACGCACGTGCGGCCATCTGTCCAGAGCGGACGCCGTCGCGTGTCCTCTGTCAGTAAAGGAGGCTAGACGCGATGGAAGGAAAGGGTGGGAGCGGCTATGTGATCTGGATCCGAATGCGGTGGCGTACGTCGGTGGCCGAGGCGGCGACGACGAGGTCGTAGTCACCAGGGTCGACGACCCAACGGTGCCCGATGTCGTCCCAGCGGCGGAAGGCCTCGAACCCGAAGTCGAGGGTGAGATCCGCAGCGCTACCCGCTGGAATCAGCTGCTTGGTCCAACTGCGCAGCGCCTTGGTCTCACGCTCGACCGGCGGGTTGATTGGAGCCACATAACCCTGCACCACCACGGTGGCGGCCCGGCGGCCGGAGACCGTGACCGGTACCGCCACGGTGACCGAAGTACCCGTCTCGAGGTCCTCACCCGTCAGCTCGGTGATCGACACCTTGGGTTCCCCCCACACGGCATCGCCGTAGGACAGCCCGTGGCCGAAGGCGATCAACGGCTCGGTGCCGTGGCGGTCGTGGCCCCGGTAGCCCATGTGCAGACCTTCGCCGTAGCGCTGCACGCCATCGACCGGACGGTAGTGAGCCCACGCCGGCGAGTCCTCCAGCCGGCGAGGGAAGGTGATCGGGAGGCGGCCTCCGGGGTCGCTCGAGCCGACGATGATGTCGGCCACCGCTTCGGCCATCTCCATGCCGCCGAAGAAGGGCAACAGGACGGCACCGACCCGTTCGAACCATGGCATCGCCACGGGGGCACCGGCGTTCACCACCACCACCGTCTGCGGACAAACGGCGGCCACCGCCTCGACCAGTTCGTCCTGTCGGCCAGGCAGCGCAATGGTGTCGCGGTCGTACCCTTCGGTCTCCCACTCGTCGTTGGTGCCCACCACCACGATGGCCACATCGGCTTCGGCCGCGGCCTGTACCGCCCGATCGAAGGCCTCCCCGTCGATAGGAGGACGCACCCCCAGACGCACGGCGGCGAAGGGGCCCCGAACTTCGAGGTCGAACTCGACCGGGATGGGAACCCCCGCTTCGCCGTCGATGGTGATGGTCTGTTCGGACGAGCCGTTACCGAAGAAGGCTTCGCCCGGAGGCAACTGTTCGCCTGCCCGAGTGAGCAGGTGCTCGCCAACGCGGGTGCCGGGTCGTCCCGTGGTGATCAACCCGAACTCGTGGGGTCCGGAGACCGCAGGAACGTAGGCGCCGCGCAGGGTGAGCACCGAGGGGATCGATACCCCTTCGGGCAGCGTGCCGAAGTAGCGGAGCAGACCATCGCTTCGGCCCCGATAGTGGGGCGGACCCACCGGTTCGGTGCCGTTGTAGAAGGCGAGTTCGAGGCCGGGTTGGTCGTCGAGCCCGAGCCACCGGTCGCGAGGGGCCAGAGGTACCCCCTTGTCGATGGTGACGCCCGGTTCGTGCACCAAGTTGGGAAAGCGAGCGGTGAGGGCCTCGAGGATGGTGCGGGATTCAAGAGGCTGAAGCGCCGAGCTGCCGCCCCCTTGGATCCTGGTGTCGGCGGCATTCGGACCGACCACCGCGATGCGAGTCGCAGCGGCAGGATCGATGGGCAGCACCCCGGAGTTGGTGGCCAATACGGTGCCGGCGACCGCAGCGCGCCGGCACAGGGCGCGCTCTGCAGGGTCGTCGACGGAGATCTCGGTCTCGTCGGCGGATCGCTCGGCTGCCTCTGTCCGGTCGATCAATCGCAACACGTCGGCCACCAAGGCGTCGACGACGGCTTCATCCACTGCTCCCCGTCGAACCTGTTCTTCGAGGTGCTCGCCGTAGATGCGAGGCGGTCCCGGCATCTCGATCGACAGGCCGCCGTTGGCCGAAGCCGCCGTGTCGTGGGCGCCGAACCAGTCCGACATCACCACACCGTCAAAACCCCATTCGTCGCGCAGGATCGTCTTCAACAGGGTGGCGTTGGCGGCACAGAACTCTCCGTCGAGCTGGTTGTAGGCCGACATCACCGCCCACGCTCCCGCCTCGATGCAGGCTTCGAAGGGCCGTAGGTAGAGCTCGCGTAGGGCTCGTTCGTCGATCTCGACATCTACCGTGTTGCGTTCGATCTCGGTGTCGTTGGCCACGAAGTGCTTCACCGTGGCCGCCACCCCGTGGGCCTGGACGCCTCCGACGTAGGCCGCGGCCAGCCGGGCGGTGAGCTCGGGGTCCTCGGAGTAGTACTCGAAGGTGCGACCACCGACCGGTGTCCGGTGCAGGTTGACCCCGGGAGCCAACAGCACGTGCGATGTTCGGCGACGGACCTCACGGCCCAACAGGTCGCCCAACTCGGCGATCAGGTCCGGATCCCAGGTGGCGCCCTGGGCGATCCCGGTGGGGATCACCACGCCGGGCGTCGATTGGCCGATGTTTCCCTCGCCTCGGGCCCCGTTGGGTCCGTCGGTCATCTTGAGGGCGGGGATGCCCAATCGATCGACGGACGGGGTCCGCCAGTTGCTGGCCCCGGCGACCAGCGCGCATTTCTCGGACAGGGTCAGCTGTTCGAGTCGGTCGGAGAGATCGCTCATGGTCCGAAGCTAATGGTCCCGGTCCAGAATTTCTCCGGGAACGGTGCAACGGCTCGAGAGCTCAGATCCTGCGGGCCGGAGGGACCTCGAGGCAGCCGCCCTTGGTGAGCTCGCGGAAGCCAGCCAGGTCGCCGGCCCCCCACACTGGTTGTTTGACCAGGACGGGGTGCATGAGCTGGCCGGCCACGTGGGTGTGTCCGAGACCGAACACATGGGCCAGCTCGTGCATGAGCAGGATCTGGATGTCGGTGGGCCCGACGTGGCTGGCCGACAGGTAGGCCTTGTTGATGGCGACCGCGCCGGTTACGAACACCGCTTCGGAGTGGCGGTTGGTCTCAGCCCAGTGAGTGCCGAGTCCTGCGTCCCCGGAGTTGAACTGGGGCGTGACCGTCAACAACACCGGCGCCCAGCCCGGCCCGTAGAGGCGGGCGGTGAGGTCGGGGTTGCGTCGGGGGATGGTGCGACCGTCGAAGGCGAGTTGCTCGGTGGTGTCGCCCACCAGACGCCACTGGACACCGGTGGCGGCGGTGAGGCTCGCCAGGGCGTCGACGACCTGGGGCCGGATGTTGGGGGCCTCGGAAAGATTGACCACCACGTCGATCGGCGCGCACGGGTTCCAGCGGACCGGCTTGTTGTTGTGGGTCAAGGCGATGCTGAATGACCCGGGGGGTGCCGAACCGCCCCCGGGAGGTGCGGTAGCACTCGGGGGGTCATGGAGGCCGGTCTTGGACTTGTACTCCGCGGAGTCGGAGAACGAGAGCATCACGCCGCCGCGCGAGAGGCGTCGTTGGGCGAGAGTGCTGGTCCAGTGCGCGAACCCCGGGGCGTCGGGGTCGCGGTCCATGACGTTGCGGTAGACCATCCGCACGAATCCGGGGTCGTCGAGGTGCCCGTAGGTGGCGCGGAACTCCGGTGTGTCGGTGAACAGCAGCGACACGTGGGCCAGGGGTACACCCCGCGACACCTGATGGTTCCAGTAGGCGAGCCCCGCCGGTTCGGGCTGACGGCCGAAGTAGGCGTGATAGAGCCGGTCGACCGACTTCGAGTCGGAGCCGGGACCCAAACGGGGGGCAAAGGACCCATCGGACGCATGGCCATGTTCCGGTTGCGCCTCAGCTGGAGCCACTCCGGCGGCGATCAGAACGAGACAGAACAGGGCGACCAGGGGCGCCCGAAGCAGACGGACGGTGCGGTGGAGGCTCATGGTCAGGATGAGACTAGACAGCTCGGATCGATTTTCCGCTCGGCGATCTCGACGACCTTGTCGCGCGAGGCATGGCCCCGCACGAGAGTCACCGCTCGGGGAGCGACCCCCAAAGCGGCGGCCAGGAAGCGGACCAATTCGGCGTTGGCCTTGCCGTCGTTGGCGGGGGCCGCGAGACGGATCCTCAGGGCGTCGCCGTAGGGGCCGGCGATTTCTGATCGTGAGGCTCCTGGCTGCGCCCGAACGGTGAGCACCCATCCGTGGTCGGTGAGGCGAGCCCAGGGGAAAGACATCGAGGCGCCAGCCGGGATCGCTCAGGCCAGCTTGGCGGCGATCGATCCCGACATGCGCAAGGCAGCCCCGTCGCTGGTGGCGGCCCACTGCGGCAGCCCGGGCTTGGCGGCGCGGGCTTCGGCCAGCAGATCCCGGTAGAGCGCCAGGCGCGGTACGCCGGCGGCCTGCCACAGATGGTTGCCCCAGGCTCCGGGGATCGAGTTGACCTCACACAGCACGATCCGGTCGGCCCCATCCCACAAGAAATCGATGCGGGGGGCCCCGCTCAGGCCGAGCACCGGAACCAGGGCGAGGGCGTAGCGACCGATGGCATCGGCCACCGAGTCGGGAATCTCGGCGGGCAGTTCACGGGGGGCGGCGTCCATCCCCTGGCCACCGGTGAGGTACTTACCGCGGTAGTCGTAAACCGACGTGTCGGCGCGCAGCGGCTTCTCGATGGCCGAGAGCTGCACCTCCGGGTAGGTGCGCACGGAGATGTTGAGGTCGGTCCAGCCTTCGAGGAAGGGCTGCACGACCATGCCGCTGCGTCCGGCTCCTGAGCGTCCCAGTGCCACGACGGTGTCGAGGTCGGCAACGCCCGCTTCGACCCCGATCGAGCTCCCGCCGAACCGGGGTTTGGCCACCCACGGGGTGGTGGGCAGTTCGCCGGTTACCGCAGCAGAGTCGACGGCGATGGCGACGGTGTCGATGGTGGGGATTCCGGCCTGGTGGGCGGCGGCGCCGGTGGCCAACTTGTCCATGGCCAGGGCGGCGGCTTGGGGGGTCGGTCCGGTGACCTTCAGGCCAGCCAGCAGGAGAAGCCCGGCCAGAGTGCCGTCTTCCCCCGGCCCACCGTGGCAGCAGTTGAGCACCACTTCGAGGTCGACGGGGGTGTCGCGCAACCGCTTGGGTTCGACGAAGCCGCCCGGGATCTGCAGCGACAGGTCGGCGCTACCGGCGATGGCGGGTTCGAGGAAGGCAGCCGCTTCGGTGGTGGCCGGCACCCGCTTCCAGTGGCCGGTCTTGGTCCAGTAGATGCACACCACCTCGGTGCCGTCGTCGTGAAGGGCCCGGGCGGCCTGCAGGCCGGTGAGGATGCTGATGTCGTGCTCGGGGGACGGACCTCCGAACACCACTCCGATGGCGGTCATGGGCCGATGCTACCGGCGACCGTTCAGGCCCCCGAAGCGAGCCCAGGAGGCGGGGTGGGTCGGGCGAGCCGGGCGGGTTGGGTCAGGGATAGTGATCGGGGAGGTCGTTCTCCCAGAGGACACCATCGCCGGCGCCGAGGTTGGCCCGCACCCAGGCCCGGGCGGCGTCACGGTCGGGCACCGTCACGACCGGGGTACCTCCGCCTCGCACCAGAGCGGCCCGGTTGGTCCACTTCACCACGACCAACGTCGCACCCGACTCGGTGACGGCCCGGGCGAACCGCTCGTTCTCGGCGTCCTGGATCGGGCCCAACTCGACCATGCCAGGCGTGATGACCGCCCGTCTCCCCCCGACCAGGGTGGCGAGGCGGTCGACCGCCGCGTGGGCGCCGACCGGATTGGAGTTGAACGTGTCGTCGATGACCAACACGCCGGCATCGGAGGTTCCGGTGGTGGCGCGGTGGCTGGGAGCGGTGAGCGATCCCAGCCGGGAGGCCACGTCGTCGGCTCGAACGCCGGCCGCGAGAGCGGCCGCGACCGCGCAGCCCAGGTTGCCGGGGTGGGGGCCGTTGGCGGCGGGAATCGATCCGATCACCTCGTCGCCCACCCACACCGTGAGATCGACGTCGACCTGCACCGAGATGTCGAGGTCGGACCGGGTGCCTCGCGTTCCCACTCTCATCAATCGGGGAGCGGCGGAACGGGCGGCGACCTCGTCGGCGAGTGCATCCAGACGGGGGTCGTCGACCCACAGGATCGCGGTCTCGACCCCGTCGAGGATCTCGGCCTTGGCGGCCACGATGGTCTCGATGGTGCGCATGCGTTCGAGGTGCATCGGGCCGATCGCGCAGATGACCCCGACCTTCGGCTTGATCCACGCGCCCATGTCGGCGATCTCGCCTCGCCCGTAGGTGCCCATCTCGGCGACCAGCACCTCGGTTGTGTCGGTGAGATGCTCGTGGACCGTGCGAGACAGCCCGGCGGTGTTGTTCCACGAAGCAGGAGACGCCACCACTTCGAACGAGCCAGCCAACAGGTCGCGGATGTGGTTCTTGGTCGAGGTCTTCCCCCAGCTCCCGGTGACGGCGACGACGAAGGGGTCGACGTGGCGCAAGCGGCGTTCCGCTGACACGCGGTGGCGCTCCAGGGCTCGGCGTTCGATCGGGGCGGCGATGGCGGCCGCGGCGTCGACCACCAGCGGCATGGCCACCGCCGCGGCGGCGAGCCCGACGGCCCAACCGATGGTGAGGCCGATGACCGCGGCGACCGCAGCCGAGAGCCCGGCGACAATGGCGGCCAGGGTGGTGGCCCGTCTGGTGAAGCGCAGCGGAGGATCGCCCTTGAGCGGCATCGGCCAGGGGAAGGCCACCGCGACGACGACGGCGACCAGGCCGAACTCGACCTGGATCGTGACCGCCAGTGCCAGCGAGCCCAACGCCACCCCAAGAGCGAGCAGGTTGAGCGGCCGACGGAGGATCCAACGACGAGCGATGGTGAGGCACGATCCGGCGATGTAGTGCTCGCGCTGGCAGACCCTCAACCAGCGGTAGCCGGCCGCCAACGGCCCGACCAGGGCGGCAACCACGACGGCGGCGGTCACGGCCTGGCCGTGGTCACGGCGTGTCCTCGGTTGCTGACACCGCCGCGGCCACTTGGTCGATGACCGCAGCGAGGCGGTCGGGGGCATCGCGGTGCACGTCGTGGCCCGCCCCATCGACGACATCGAAGGCCGCGGTGTTGGCCACGATCTCGGCGGCCCGGCGAGCCACCTCGACCCGGGCGGCGGTGTCGTTGGCCCCCCAACAAAAACCCACCGGACACTCGATGGCGGCCAACTGGTCGCGGTAGTCCTCGTTGACCAACGTGACCAGGATGTCGCGCATCACCCCGGTGGCTGCGCGGTAGTCGGCCGATCCGTACTTCTGGCGCATCGATTCGAGCAGCGATTCGGGCACGAGACCGAGGCGGCGAAGGCGTCGCACGATCCGGTAGGGAAGCGGCGAGGGGGCCTTCCTTTCGGTGTTCGACAGCAGCGGCACTCCGACGAACACCACCCCCGACACTCGGTCGGGATACTCGGCCGCCAGATGCGCCGCCACCCGCCCCCCGAAGCTGTGGCCCACCACCAGCACCGGGCCCAGCTCGGCTTGGTCGAGCAGCGTGGCCACCGTGGCGGCGTAGCGACCGGCTCCCCACGGTTCGGTCGGAGCGGGCGAGGCTCCGAAGCCGGGCAGGTCGAGGGAGATGACCTCTCGGCCGGCCAGAGCGTCGAGGAGGTCGCTGCGGTTGCGTCCCCATCCGTGCAGGGCCATCACCAGGGGCGCCCGGCCCGAGACGTGCTCGGCGAACACGGCGCCGTCGAGGTGGGTACGAAGGGTCATCGAGCAGACAGCTTGACCGGTGGAGAGGCCGCCGGTCGAGAACCACCGATCGCCACGGCGACGGATCGGTCCTCACCTGGCTGGAGGAGATGCCTCTACGGTGAGTCCGGGGCCGGCGACAGGTGGCTAGCGTGCTGCGAATGGAACCGTTGCTGGCTCGCAAAATGTGGCGAACCCTCGAGCCCTATCACGGGCTCATCTACTTCGCTCCCGAAGCCGACGAGGCCTACGCGGCGCTGGGGATCGAAGGCCAGGCGGGCTACTTCGCATCGAGAGCGGCCGCCATGGGGCCGGTGCCCGCCGAGGTGGTGGTCGCCACGTTCTTCAACTTCGACCCCCAGTTGGTTCGCATGGCCATTCCATTGGCTTGGGAGCGGGCCACACCGGCGCAGTGGACCGAGGCTCGCCACCGCGCCATCGACCAGGCCTTGCGCAGGGTGTTGGGTGAAGCCCTCACCAGCACCGCCCTCATCGAGGCCGCCGAGCTGGCCAAGATGGCTGCCGAGGGCTGCACCAGCCCCGGCCGGCCGCTCTACGCCGCCCACGCTGAGCAGGCCTGGCCCGAGGAACCCCATCTGGTGTTGTGGCACGCCATCACCCTGCTGCGTGAGTTCCGCGGCGATGGCCATGTGGCGTGCCTGGTGGCCGACGGCTTCGATGGTTGCCAGGCCCTGGTGATGCACGCGGCGTCGGGCGATGTGGGGGCCGCCACCCTGGCCCGCACCCGGGGCTGGAGCCGAGGCGCGTGGGACGAAGCGGTGGCGGCTTTGGTTGAGCGCGGGCTGGTCAACCCCGACGGCTCGTTGACCGACGCCGGGCGGGCGAGCCGTCAGGCGCTCGAGGACCGCACCGACGAGCTGGCGCTCGCTCCCTGGCGTTACCTCGGCCAGGACCGCTGTGACCAACTCAGAGCCGCCGTGCGCCCCTACAGCCGGGCCATCGTCGAATCCGGAACCTTCGGCTTCGCCAGCTAGCCCTCGCCTGGGCCGGCCTGCCCCGCTCGGCCCCGCCCCCACCGGCCGGGTGGGCCGGGTGGGAAGGGGAAGGGTCAGGGGAGGGGGCGTTCGAAGGTGGCGAGGTGGGGGGCGAAGTCTTCGTTCAGGTACAGGTGCGGGGCCACCCGCGACAGTCCGGCGGCGGCGAACCAACGCTGGTAGGTGCCGGCCCGACGAAGTCGATAGCTGGCCAGATCGCCCACGATGTCGTCGTCGGTGGTGTAGATCTCGATGAGGGCCACGCCGTCGAGCAACGAAGCCAAGGCGGCCAGGCCGAGCTTCACCTCCCGGTCGGGGACATAGCCCAACACGTCGACACAGACGATGAGGTCATAGCGCCCGAAGTCAGGATCGAGCACGGTGCGGAAGTCGCCGAAGCGACCTCGGCGCAGGTTGCGGGCCGTCCCGAACCGTTCGACGGCATAGTGGCTGGGGTCGACTCCCACATAGCTGGCTTTGGGACGCCGCTGCTTCAACGCTGGTTGCCACTCGCCTTCGCCGCAACCCAGATCGAGCACGGAACGTATCGGTCGTTCGAGCACGTACTCGGCGGCGGCGATGGCGTAGTCGACCTTGCGGTCGAGGCGGGCTTGCTCGCCGAAGCCCTGGCCCCGATACCAGTGATCGAAGTACGCCTGGTCGAACCGGGAACCGGCATGGTCGGGATCGGGGTCGTGAGCCACGACCTTGTTGTTGCGGATCACGTGTCCTTCAGCTTCGAGACGGAGCGCCTGGTCGGCTTCTTTCCCGGGGGCGAGACGACCGGCGGAGGTGACCACTCGCCACCAGGGGTACTGCCCGTCGCTGTGGGCCAGGAACTGACCGACCGACCGTGCCCGTCGGGGATAGCCGGCCTCGGCCGCGACCTCGCCGTAGCTCACGACGTCGCCTGCCTGGAGCGCCGTCAGCACTCGGTGGACTGCGGTCTCGAACGGCTCTGACTCGGCGCCCATCGCCTCACTCTCGCGCGGTCGCGCTGACGAGGGGCCGCGTCGCACGGCCTCCCGGTTAGTCCTGGAGCAGTTCGATGAGCTGGCCGTCGGGGTCGGTGACGAAACCCACGACCGCACCGCCGAGCTGGGCGATTGGCGCGGGCCGAGCGACCATCTGTCCGCCGTCGGCCGCGATGGCGTCGGCCACCGCCGCGGCGTCCTCGACGTAGAAGACGACCTTGCCCCCGGTCTTGGTGTAGTCGTGCCCGGAGCGATCGTGGTGCGCCATCAGTACCAGGGCGGCCTGGCCGCCACGGACACCGAGGATCACCTCGTCCATGTCGGGCAGCGACAGATCCATGACCTTCTTGAGGCCGAAATGACGTTGGTAGAACTCGACCGATCGGGCGAGGTCGGTGACCCCGATCCCGACGGCACCGACGCGAGGAGTTGGTTGGTCAGCCATGGCGGGCCACGCTACCCCCTAGGGCCCCCGGGACATGACGAGTCTCGGAGGTGAGTAGCGTCACCGTCGAGTTGGAGCGTGACCAGAGGAGTGGGCGATGACGAGATATCGACAGGCGGTGAAGCTGAGCGGGTTGATCCTTGTGGTTGTGCTCCTCGCCGGGGGATGCGGGGACGACGACTCCGGGTCGGCCAGTTCCACCACCCCTGGCCCGTCCTCGTCCTCGTCCACTGTCTCGTCGTCCACTTCCACCAGTTCGGAACCCACCCCCTCCAGGTCCCCCACCGACCCGGACCCGGCTGAACCGGAACTGTCGCTGCTGGCCGACGTGGCAGCAGGAACGATCGATGGCCATCCCATCGGTGCCGCCGCCGACATGGTGATCGACGGTCTTGTCGCGCGGCTGGGAGCCGCCGAGCATGACTCAGGGTGGGGACCGACCGAGTGTCCTCCGGCGGACAAGGCCCGGCAGATGATCTGGGGCGACGGGCTGCGGGTGTACTTCGGCGACGACGACGGGGCGAGGCTCGAAGGCTGGGCCTTTGCACTCGATGGCTCGCCTGAGTGGGCCAACCTCGTGGGGCTTCCCGATGGCATGGCCTGGGGAGATCACATCGACGAGGTGGCCGCTCATCAGGGTGTCGTCGCCGAGTTCTCGGAGTCCTTCGGCTGGTGGGAGGCCCGTGCTGATGCCGTCGAACCGCCGCGCTCGTTCATCGCCGACGGCGCCGACGAGCTGAACCGCGTGGTAGTGGGCTATGAGCCGAGGTGCTACTGATGCGCCCACCTACTCCGAGCCGTTGGGGCATGGTCGTGGGAGATGCCGTACGCGGATCATGGAAGCGAGCCACGCGCCTGGCCTCGATCTACTCGGGCGGCCGCCACGCCCGCCGCTTCTATGGCTTCGGGAGCAACTCGGTGGTGTGTTTCCCGTGGGCGACTCTGCTGGGCGAAGACCGAACGGTGATCGGCGACGACACCGTGGTGGGGCCGTACTCGACGCTCTCGGCGGGATTGCCGCTACAACCACCGAACCCTGCGTGGGCCGGACCGACTCTCACCATCGGCGATCGGTGCCTCATCGGTCGCAATGCCACCATCACCGCTCATCGCGAGATCGTGATCGAAGACGACGTGTGGATGGGCAACGGCGTCTACATCTCGGACCAGAACCACGACTGGGCCGACCCTGACCGATCGATCGGCGAGCAATCCCAAGATCCGGAACCCGTGCGCATCGGTGCCGGGAGTTGGATAGGCAACGGAGCCATGATCCTGCCCGGGGGCTCGACGGGCCGACGGGTGGTGGTGGCGGCCGGGGCAGTGGTGACCGGGCCGGTCCCCGATTTCTCCATTGTTGGGGGGGTACCCGCACGAGTCATCGGCTCGACCCGACCGGCGGCACCGCAGGATCTCGCCAAAGTGGTCGGGCTGGCCGGGTCGGAAATCTGATCGTGCCAACTCCATGAGCCGGAACGGCGTGGGCGGGGCACACCTGACCAGAACGGCCAAGCAGGCCGTGGGTGAGGCCATTCGACGATCCTGGGAAGCAGCGGTGGATCTTGCCACCATCACCACCGGCGACCCCCGGTCCCGCCGATTCTTCGCCTTCGGCGAGAACGCGTCGGTGCGGTTTCCTACCGCGGCCCTGCACGGGCTCGACCGCATCGCCATTGGCGCCTATTCGATGGTGGGGCCGTACTCGACACTCTCGGCGGGTGAGCCCTTCGATCCGCCGCCGACCGATGTTGCCACCGAGGCGATGTTGAGCATCGGGGACGGGTGCCTCCTGGGGCGCCATTCGACGGTGGTCGCCCATCGCCGGATCACGATCGAGGACTCCGTGTGGATGGGAGACGGCGTGTTCATCTCCGATCAGAACCACGATTGGGCTGACCCGCACCGCCCGATCGGCGCCCAGGCACAGGCCCCCCGGCCCGTGAGGATCGGGGCGGGAAGCTGGATCGGGCACGGCGCCATGATCCTGGCCGGGTCCGACGTCGGTGCCCGGGTGGTGGTGGCGGCCGGAGCGGTGGTCACCGGAGTGGTGCCCGATCACAGCATCGTCGCTGGTGTACCCGCTCGGGTCATCGGCTCGACCCAGGGAGGGCCGCTTCCGTCAGCTGGTACCGGCGCCTGACTTCGGAGGCGCCACGCGGTTGAGCGGCCGAGGCGTTGGGTAGGGCGCGTCGGGCGGAACGACCAGCGGCTCCAGGAGGAACGACGATGACCAAGGGACGCTCTTTGTTCGGAATGACGATCTCGTCGGAGGAACACACCCCGAAGCGTCTGGTCGAACTGGCCGCCCAGGCCGAGGAAGCTGGCTTCGACTTCGTTTCGATCTCCGACCACTATCACCCGTGGGTCGAGGCCCAGGGACACAGCCCGTTCGTGTGGTCGGTGCTGGGAGGCATCGCCTCGGTGACCGACGAGCTGGAGGTCGCGGTGGGGGTCACCTGCCCGATCGTGCGGATCCACCCAGCGATCATCGCCCAGGCGGCCGCCACCACCTCGTTGTTGTTCGACGGACGCTTCACCCTGGGAGTGGGCACCGGCGAGGCACTGAACGAACACATCCTCGGCGATCGTTGGCCCCGGGCGGGGATCAGGCGAGAGATGCTCACCGAGGCCGTCGAGATCATGCGGGGGTTATGGACCGGCGAAACCCTGAACCATCGCGGCGACTACTACGAGGTGGAGAACGCTCGCTTGTTCGACCCGCCCGATGGCCCGGTGCCGGTGGTGGTGTCGGGTTATGGCCCCGAGTCGGTCACGCTGGCGGCGCAGATCGGCGACGGGTACTGGGGCAACAAGCCGGAGCGAGAGGTGATCGAGCAATTTGAGTCCGACGGCGGCAGTGGCCCCCGTTACGCCCAGATCAACCTGTGCTGGGCCGCCGACGAATCCGAGGCCCGCAAGACCGTGCACGAGATCTGGCCCAACGGCGCCATCGTCGGCCAGCTCTCCCAGGACCTGCCGACCTGGAACCACTTCGAACAGGCCGCCGAGATGGTGACCGAGGACGATGCCGCCGAGGGGACGCCGTGTGGACCCGACGTCGAGCCCGTGGTCGACCTCGCCCGCCAGTACGTCGACGCCGGCTACGACCACGTCTACTTCCACCAGATCGGACCCGACCAGGACGGGTTCCTGCGGTTCTGGTCCGACGAGCTCTCGCCCGCGCTGAGCGAGATGCGGGCCGAGCGGAGGAGCTGACCATGCCCAAGGAATGGAGTGCCAAGCGCGAACGGCAGTACGAGCACATCAAGGACGGCCTGGTGGAGCGGGGCGAGGACACCGAAACCGCCGAGGAGATAGCGGCGCGGACGGTCAACAAGGAACGAGCCCGGGCCGGGGAGTCCAAGACGGCCAGCCGAACGTCGACCGACGACATCTCATCGGGGCGCCGGGGTGGCTTGCGATCACACCGGGGCCGGGGCGGTCGTACTCGTGACCAGCTCTATGAAGAAGCCCGTCGACAGAACATCAAGGGTCGGTCCAAGATGAACAAGGCTCAGCTTGAGCGAGCGGTCGGGCGCTGACCCCGCCGTCACCATCCACCTGTAGCGGCCCTACTCTCAACCGCGACCCATGGAGGACGTCTCATGGCCTTCAACCCGTACCTGTTCTTCTCCGGCGACTGTGCTGAAGCTTTCGCCCTGTACTCCAAGGTGTTCGGGGTTGAGGCCGAGGTCATGACTCACGCCGATCTGCCTCCCGACGCTGAACCCATGCCCGGTGCCGAACCCCATCACGTGATGCATGCCGCCATCGCCATCGGAGACTCGTTCTTGATGGGCTCGGACGACCCGACCGGGACCGGCGGACCCAAGGTCGGTATGGCGGTGAGCTACACCGCCCCCGACATCGAGTCGGTGCACCGGGTGGTCGATGCCCTTGCCGCCGATGGGGGAACCGTCGACATGCCGGTGGAGGCCACCTTCTGGGCGCCGGCTTTCGGCGGGGTCACCGACCGGTTCGGAGTCGCCTGGCTCATCGACGTGGCTCACGAAGATTCAGACCAGTGACGGTCTGGCGGAACACCTCGGCGCGGTGGCGGTAGTCGTCGAAAGCGTCGAAGCTGGCGGCCGCCGGTGACAACAGCACCACCCCAGCGCGTTCTCGTGCCCAGGGCCACGCCGCCTCCACGGCGTGGGCAAGCGACGTGCACGCAACGGCGCTGAGTAGGTCGTTGGAGTATCGGCTCACGGCATTGTTGATCGCCGGTCCGGTGGTGTAGGCGGTGAGCACCAGAGTGGGGGCGTTGCGCTCGGCCAGGCCGGCGGCCAGTTCGTCGAAGTCGATACCGCGGTCGAATCCGCCCGCGATCAGCGCCACCGCCCGGTCGGGAAACGCGTCGACGGCGGCCAGCGTCGACAACACGTTGGTGGAGAGCGAGTCGTCGACGAAGTCGACCCCATCGATGGTGGCGATCCGGGCCAGGCGCGATTCCAAGGGCTCGAATCCCTCGCAGGCGCCTTCGATCCGTTCGTCGGCGGCTTCGTCTATTCCGAGGGCAACCAGACAGGATCGGGCGATTCCGGCGTTGACCAGGTTGTGGGTGCCCACCAGGCCGAGGCCGGCGCTCCAGGCACCGCCCCAGGTGTCGGGGTCGACCCAGCGGACCTGCGGTCCGAGTTGGTGGCTCCGGCGACGGAGTTCGGGGTCGATCCCTGATGCGACGGTGACCTGGGCGCCGGGTTGGGTGCAGAGCGAAAGCTTGTCGCGGTAGTAGGCATCGACACTGCCGTGCCAAGGCAGGTGATCGGGATGGAGCGAAGTCACCGCCACGACTGGCGGTGAAACCGCCACATCGGCCGCCTGGTAGCTCGATGTTTCGATCACATAGAGGTCGTAGTCGTCGGCCACGGCTGGGTCATATGGCGGAGAACCGAGGTTGCCGCCGGCGAACACCCGGCGCCCCAGCCCGCGGGCGAGGTGGGCCAGGATCGAAGCAGTGGTGCTCTTGCCCTTGGTGCCGGTGATGCAGACCACCCGGGACCGGTCGACCTCGGCCAGCCACAGACCGAGCCCACCGACGACCGCCACTCCTTGCGCTTCGAGATGGGCGACCTCGTCGCGATGGCGACTGATGCCCGGGGTCTTGATGACCACGTCGACCTCAGCGAGGGCGGCCAGCCCGCCTTGGTCGGTGGCCAAGACCGCCACACCGTCGATGGGGTCACCTGGCCGGTCGTCGACCACCACCGGTACGACTCCCATGATCCTTAGCCGGGCGAGGGAGCTTCGTCCCTCGGTGCCCAGGCCCCAGACGCCGACCCGGCGACCGGCGAGGTCAGGCCAGGAGATCAGATGGCGCATAGCGAGCGGGGATGCGGTGGGGACCGAGTGGCCCGAGGAGCTGGTGGGGATCACCGACGGGGTGGCGGGTGGTGACCTCGGCAGCGAGTTTCTCGAGCACCGGGGTGTCGTGGCGGTCGGGGCGCTGGGAGGCCAGGACCACCGCGGCCCGGCACTCGTCGATGTCGCCCACGCATTCGAAGGGTTTGGTGTCGTGGTTGAGGCCGAGGAGGGTCCGGAACCGGTGCTCTTGAGTGGGATCGGCGAGCGGTTCGCCTCCGTCGAAGATTGCCCGCAGAGTGGCGGGGGCAACGAAGGGGGAGAGGATCAGATTGATGAAGGCGCACTTGTCGCACTGACCACACCAGCGGTCGAGGCGCAGGGACGGATCCTGGTGAAACGCTCGATTGCAGCTCCGGAACACCTGGTGGTAGCGGTCGAGATGGGCGAACGAGTCGGCCACCCACAGCTCGCTGCGGGGCCGCAGCCATGAGAAGTAGTCGGGGCCGCCGGGTATCGACTCGGACACCGCGTCTCTGAACAGGTCCTCGAACTCGAGCGACTTGGACCACTGGTGGTTGATGGTCTGGCCGTTCCAATCGAAGTTGCCGGCCGAGGCCGAGTGTTCGTTGGACATGACCACCGAGTCGCGTCCGGCGACCAGGGCCGTGAGCACCGCGATCGACGAGAGGATGCCGGTGATCGGTACGTGGCCGTTGCGGAAGCCGAGTTCGCCAGAGCGGAAGATCTGGGGGTCGAGCGACCGCTCGGCCCGCAGCACGGGCAATCCGGTCACGGCGGCGGCTTGTTCGATGGCGTCGAAGCGGTCGCCGGCCCGGGACACCACGAACAGGGCCAGGTCGTCGGTGTGGTGACGGAGACCCTCGACGGTGACGATCGAGTCGATACCGCCGCCGAAGGCGACCAATGGCCCTCGGTCGGCCGAGGGCGGCGTAGTCGGCGGAGCGCTGATCTCCGCAGCGTTGATCGACAGGGCGCTCAGGTCGAGCTGGTTGCGGTAGGCGTACTCGCCGAGCCCGTGGCGGTAGTAGTCGGCGAGCAGAGTGCGCTCGGCGGCGGTGAGGCCCTCGGGCACCTCGATGACCAGCGGGGCGGCGGCCTTGTAATAGGAGATGCCGGCCAGCAGGTACACCATGCGGGCGGCGGCTTCGATGGCCGCGACCGGGGCAGGTGATGCCTCGGGTGGAGCCTGGATCTCGATGACTTCCTCGAAGCCAAGGTCGCTGGCGGAGCCGACGAGGGTGTAGCGGCCGCGCAGGGTGAGGCCGTCGGGGTGGTGGTGGAGGTCGAACCCGGCGTAGCGGAACGACGAGACCTCGCTGGGGTCGAATGAGGTCGGCGGCGTGACGGTCATGGCCGCAACCGGGCGATGGCGGCGAAGCGTCCGCAAGGCCGAACGGCGCGATCGCTGAAGAACGGGCCCGCCTCCGTGTCGGTCCGGGTGGTGGCGATGTTGGCGGACGTGACCCCGGCGGTGGTGAGGTCGTACTCGTTGGCGCTCCACAGATCGAATCGCCACTTGTCGGCGCCATGGGCGGTGACGAGGGCAGCCGCGCGAGGGAACGCCTCTTGGGCGGCCTCGGCGACCTCGGGGCCGACCTCGTATCGCTCAGGAGAGATGGCCGGGCCGATCCAGGCCAGAATCCGGGACGGATCAGCTCCGAGGGACTCCATGGTGGTGACCGTGGCGCTGGCCACCTTGGCCACGGTGCCCCGCCAGCCGGCGTGCACGCAGGCCAACACCCGAACAGTGGGATCGAGCAGGACGATGGGCACACAGTCAGCGACCATGACCACCAGGCCGACTTCGGGGGTGGTGGTTACGAGGGCATCGGTGTCGGCCAGGGCGTCGAACTCGGAGAGGGTGCCTCGGCCCCGTTCACCGCTACCGACCACCGCCACGTTGGCGCTGTGGGACTGACGACAGAACACGAGTTGCTCGAGATCGAGCCCCACCGCACCTGCGGCCCGTCGCCGGTTTTCGACCACCGCGGCGGGGTCGTCGCCGACGTGTAGACCGAGGTTGAGGCTCTGATAGGCGCCCGTGGAGACGCCACCGTCGCGGGTGGTGA
>CAZEFG010000004.1:0-31206 GCA_964511355.1 uncultured Iamiaceae bacterium | reverse complement strand
CCCTCGGACTTGAGGATCTCGGCCAGGCTGCGACCGTCGACGAACTCCATGACGATGAAGTAGGTGTCGTCCTCCTGGCCCCAGTCGAACACAGCGGTGATGTTGGGGTGGTTGAGATTGGCGGCCGACTGCGCTTCGCGGCGGAAGCGCTCGACGAAGGTGGGGTCGGCGGCGAACTGGGAGAACAGCACCTTGATCGCCACCGGACGGTCGAGGAGTTGGTCGCGAGCGAGGAACACGTCGGCCATGCCACCGCGAGCAATCTGGCGGTGCAGCTCGTAGCGGCCGTTGTAGACCTTGGGTTCCTGGGTTGACATGGGGTTGGGCTGCCTCGATCTCGGTCTCGGTTGACTTTTGTCGGTTGGGCTGGCGACCGCTCAAGTATGGGCCACGCCGCCGTGCTGGTGACGATCATGCGGTGGTGGCGGACCTCTACGGCGTTGGTGTCTCGGGTGTCGATGTTGGTGCGGAAACGGGCGCCGGTACCAGCGCGGCTTCGAGTACGGCCCGGGCGATCGGGGCGGCGACCCGCCCACCGGTCTGTTCGCCCACCCCTTCCTGGGCGAGGACGACCACCGCCACCGCCACGTGGGGGGTCTCCCCCGGAGGTCCGGCGAACCCGATGATCCAGGCATGGGACCGGTTGGAACCTTGGGCGACGCGGGCGGTGCCGGTCTTGCCTCCGACCTCGAAGCCGGGGATCGCCATGTTGCGGGCGGTGCCCCCCTCGACCACCCCGACCATGGCCTGGCGGAGAGCGGCTGCGTTGGACGGGCTCATGGCCTGTAGCCAGCGGTCGGGCTCGTAGCGCCGAACCAGGCCGCCGTCAGCGTCGCGGATCTCGTGCACCACCCGGGGGGCCATGACCTGGCCGTTGTTGGCCACCCCGGCGGCCACCAGCGCCATCTGCAGAGGCGTGGCGGCCACGTCGTTCTGGCCGATGGCGGCCTGGGCGATGGCCGGGGTGTTCTCGAACAAGGTGCCGGGCACGTCGGGATCGGGGGTTTCGGCATCGGGGGTCTGGAGGGCGGCGCCGAAGTCGGTGGGGAATACCGAGGAGGCCGCGGCCGGCAGGTCGATCGGGGGTCGGCTGTTGAACCCGAACGCCTCGGCCCCTTCGACCAGCACCCGAGGACCGAGGGTCAACGCCCCCATCTCGGCGAACGCGGTGTTGCACGACACGCGCAGGATGTCGGCCAGCGTGCCCCCGCAGGTGGCGCCCCCGGCGTTGTTGATCGCACGGTCGGTGAAGGGCGGCGTCCATTCGCGCAGCGGCGGATACGACGGTTGGTCCATGGTGACCAGACCCGACTCGAGCCCTGCCGCGCTGACCACCACCTTGAAGCTCGACCCGGGGAAGTACCGCTCCTGGTAGGTGCGGCCCAGCATGGGGTCGGCCGGGTTGAGCAGATACAGCGACCGGGCGTTGCTCGCCGCCGACTGATCGGGGTCGCTGATGAGGTTGGGGTCATACGACGGCCAGGACCACAGCGCCAGGATCTCGCCGGTGCGGGGGTCGAGGGCCACGACCGAACCCTCGCGATCGCCGAGTTGGTCGCGGGCGATCCGCTGCAGATCAGAGCGCAGCGACAGGACGACGCTGCCGGACCGGTCCCGATCGACGAAGAGGTCGGCCAGGCTCCGAAGCTCGAGCGAGGCGGTTTGTCCCGCCAACTCCTCGTCGTAGTACCGCTCGACCCCGCTGGCACCGAAGTGGAGCGAGAAGAACCCTGAGACCTGCGCGTACAGCTCGCCTTCGGGATACTCCCGTTGGCGCAACAGCGGCGTGTTGACCTCGACGCTGCGAGCAACGATCTCGCCGTCGATGGTCGAAATGACGCCGCGTGGACGGCTGAAGTTGGCGAGAACATCGCGGGTGTTGTCGGGGTTGGCCCTCAGTTCGGGGGCGTCGAAGACCTGGATGCGGTTGAGCTGGACGAATAGGGCGATGTAGGCCAGCAGGATGCCGACGGTGAGACGACGGATCTGGCGGTTCATGCCCCGACCCCTTGGGGGCGCGGAGAATCGAGCGCACGGAGCTGGCGGGTGGTGACGTCGTCTGAGGTCCGCAACAAGATGGCGATCAGGACGTAGTTGACCACCAGCGACGAGCCGCCGTAGGAGACGAACGGCAAGGTGATGCCGGTGAGGGGAAGCAGCCGCGTGATTCCCCCGATGATGATGAAGGCCTGCACCCCGAACAAGGTGGCGATCCCGACGCTGAGCACCTTCTCGAAGGGACGGTCGGCCACCACCGCCAGGCGCAGCGCCGAGCCGACCAACAGCAGGAAACAGATGAGGATGGCGGTGCCGCCCACCAGGCCGAGCTCCTCCCCGATGGCGGCGAAGATCGAGTCGGTGGTCACGACGGGTATCCGCTCGGGGTTACCCAGCCCGAGTCCGGTGCCGGTGAGGCCTCCGTGGGCCAGCGCGTAGGTGGCCTGCACGATCTGGTAGGCCTCGTTGCGGATGACTTCGGGACGCCACGGGTCGAGCCAGACCTCGATGCGGGGCTTGACGTGGGCGAACTGGGTGGCGGCGAACACGGCACCGACCATGAACAGCGACCCGCCCAGCACCAGGTACGAGAGCCGTTCGGTGCTGACCCACAGCATCACCAGGAACAGCAGGAACAACAGGAGCGAAGGGCCGAGGTCGTTCTGGCGGACGAAGATGAACAGGGCTCCGCCCACCGCCAACAACAGGGGGCCGAGGCGCTTGGGGTCGGGCAGCATCAGGGGTCCGAGACGGAAGGTGCTCACCGACAACAGTTCGCGGTTCTCGGTGAGGTACCCGGCGAAGAACAGCAGCAGCGCCAGCTTGGCCAGCTCGCTCGGTTGGAAGGTGATCGGACCGAGGCGGACCCAGATCTGGGCGCCGAGGTTGGCGAACCCGACCCCGGGCACGAAGGGCAGTGCCAAGAGGACGATGCCGATGAGCAGGAAGGTGTAGCGGTAGCGCTGGAGGTCGCGAGGTCGACGCACGACGGCCAGGGTGGCGACGAAGCCGACGATCCCGAGCGCGGTCCAGGTGGCCTGAGGGGCGGCCAGCTCGTTGTCGAGGCGGGCGACGAACACGTAGCCGATGCCGTTGAGCAGGGCGGCCAGGGGAAGGATCAGCCCGTCGGCGTTGGGGGCGAGGCGCCGGACCGCGACGTGGGCCACGATCAACAAGCCGAGGACCATGGCGAGGAACCCGACGATGTCGGCGGGTAGCGATGCGGTGGTGCCCAGCCCGGCCAGGCCGTAGGCCGACCCGGTTATGACCGCAGCCAGGATGATGAGGCCGAGCTCGCTCCGACGGCGCATGGTGCGCACCTCGCCCACCGCGGTAGGGATGGTGTCGACGGTGGTCACGGGGATCGGCTGGTGGTGGCGGTGGGTCGGGACGTGTTGGTGGGTCGGGACGTGGTGGTGGTGGCCCCGGGACGGCTCGTGGATGTGGACCCGGCCGACGACCCCGGTCTGGTGGTCGTGGTGGTGCTCGATGGCTGGCGGTCGAGTTGGTCGGCGAGGTTGGCGAGGAAGATCCGCGCCTCGTCGAAGCTGGCGAACTGCGGTTCGGATTCGACCGAGGCACGCAGCACCGGGGTCAACTCGGCGATGTCGAGGCCGGTCGACTCCACCATCGTCGGTTCGAACCAGAGCAGTCCGCCCGGACGTCCCTGGAACACCGCGACCTCGTCGTTGGCGTCGATGGAGACGAAGTAGCCGCTGCGGCCGTACCAGACGACCGCTCCGGCGGCTACGGCGAACACCGCGATGACCGCCAGGAAGAACACGGCGGTGCGCCACGTGAAGACGCGGGTGGCCACCGGGACCGCGGCGGGCTCGGGCAGCATCGAACGGTCGGCCCGGACAGGCTCGCCGTCGTCCAGGCCCTCGTCGGGGTAGCCGTCGTCGGAGTCGTTCAGGCTCGGTTCGCTCGGGGCGGCGGCCCGGAAGCCGGCGAGGTCGGCGACCACGTCGGGGCGGGGCACGATGATGCGGTCGCCGAGACCTGAGGCGTCGAGCGAACTGGCCGGACCCTCGGCGATGTCGACCACTACGCAGGTGATGTTGTCGCGCCCGCCACCCTGGTTGGCCAGTTCGACCAGGTGGTGAGCGGTCTCGGTGGGGTCTGAGTAGCGGCGCATGGCTGCCGCGATGCGGGGTTCGGGCACCTCGTTGAAGAGGCCGTCGCTGCACAGCAGGAAGCGGTCACCAACCTCAGGCTCGATCTCCCACGCGTCGACCTCGACCTCGGGACCGATGCCGAGCGCCCGGGTGACGATGTTGCGTTGACCGTGGCCCGCGGCTTCTTCGGCGGTGATCCGCCCGTCGCGCAGCATCTCCTCCACGAGGCTGTGATCTTCGGTCTTGAGCTTCAGGTCGCCGTCGCGCAGTTGGTAGATGCGGGAGTCGCCCACGTTGGCCACGGCGACAACAGGTGGATCGCCGTCGGCGCCGTCGTCGATGAGAGCCAGGGCGCACAGGGTGGTACCCATGCCTCGCAGCTCGCGGACAGCTCCTCGGTCCCAGACGGCGAGGTTGGCCACCTCGATCGCCTCGACCAGGGTTTCGACCTCGGGGTCGGTGACCGCTGCTCGCAGCGCCTCGATGGCGACCAGTGAGGCGATGTCGCCGCCGGGGGGGCCGCCCATGCCGTCGGCGAGGGCCACCACCCGTTCGCTGACGAAGGCGCAGTCTTGGTTCTGGTTGCGGAGGCGGCCAACGTCTGACGCCGCGCCGATGGCGAGGTGGATCATGCGAGTTCCATTACCACCGAACCGACCTGGAGCTGGTCACCGGCTTTCAGGGGAGTCGGTCCGCCGACCTTGTTGCGATTGAGGTAGGTGCCGTTGGTGGACCCGAGATCCTCGACGAAGAACTCGGCGTCGCGGCGGAAGATGCGGGCGTGCAGCTGGGAGACGTAGGTGTCGTCGAGGGTCACCTGACAGCCGGCGGCCCGCCCCACGGTTAGCTCGTCGCCCAGGGGGAACGACTTGCCGGCCTCGGTGGCCGGTTCGACGATGCGCAGCACCGGTTGGCTACGGGCCCCTCGACCGGCACCCGCGCGATGGGGATGGCTCCGTCCGCCGTTTCGGCCCGCTCCCACCGGCGCTGGTGCCGTGCCGGCGCGGCCAGCCCGCTCGACCACGCGCCGCCGGGGACCGTTGACCTCGGTCCACACCGCATGCAGGACACGAAGAAAGAACAGGTACAAAAGCACCAGCAGGCAGATCTTCAGCACGTTCAGCAGAGGCTCCGACACTGCCGCGAAGCGTAGTTGGCGGTCCCGTCGATGCCGCGCCGGCCCGATCGCCGGGAAGCCCGGCCGGGTGGTCAGGACGCCGTGAAGGTCACCCGGGTGTTGCCGAACATGATCTCGTCGCCGTCGCGGAGTTGTTGCTCGGACACCCGCACGCCGTTGACCCGGGTGCCGTTGGTGGATCCGAGGTCGATGACCACGAACCCGTCGCCGAGAGGGCGCACCTCGGCGTGGTTGCGGCTGACGTTGGGGTCGGCCAGCACCAGGGTGGAGTCGGGCATGCGGCCGACGGTGACCACGAACTCGCCGAGGGGCACCCGGTCGCCGGTGGGCAACAGGAGTGAACCGGGCCCCACCCCGCCTTCGCCCTGGCGGAGGCGACCGTCGACGTCGAAGCTTCCTTTGCGTTGGTTCTCGTCGACGACCAGTTCGACGCTGACCGGACCCATGAACGAGTAGCCCTCGTCGCGGGCGTGCTCGCGGGCCGCCTCGCACAGCTCGCGGGCCAGCGAATCGGCGATCTCGGCGAACTGGGAGTGGTCGTCGGGAGAGAGGTGGAAGGTGAAGGCGTTGGGCACCACCGGCTGGCCCGAAACACCGACGCTGCGCTGGTTGTCCATCACTCGCACCAGCCGCCGGCCGAGCTCGTCGGGGCGCAGACCCGACCGGAATGCACGGGAGAACACACCCTCGACCATGCGTTCGAGGCGTCGTTCGAAGCGCTGGAGTCCCATGGACCGAAACCCTACCGGCGTGGGGACCTAGCCGATGTCGGGGCCGACCCATTGGTGCGATACGATCTCCGACGCTGCTCGCGGGAGTGGCGGAATTGGTAGACGCGCAGGATTCAGGTTCCTGTGTCCGAAAGGACGTGAGGGTTCAAGTCCCTCCTCCCGCACTCTCAAGGGCGAGGCGGCCCTGCTACTCGAAGGGGCGCTCGTCCCACCAGGGGTAGAAGTCGGGCATGTCGGCGCTCGGGCGCATGGCGAAGTTGGCTGGGCGCTTGGCGAGGAACGCCTCGACCCCTTCACGGGAGTCGGCCGAAGCACCCATGTAGGCGATGGCGCGGGAGTCGATCTTGTGCGCCTCCATGGGATGGTCGGCGCCGAGCATGCGCCACATGAGCTGGCGGTTGAGGGCGACCGAGACGGCCGAGGTGTTCTCGGCGATCTCGGTGGCCAACGCCCGAGCCACGTCGAGCAGTTCGTCGTCGGGGTGCACCGAGCGCACCAGTCCCCCGGCCAGCGCCTCAGAAGCGGGGAACACCCGCCCGGTGTAGACCCACTCGGCGGCCTGGCTGACCCCGACCAGGCGGGGAAGGAACCAGCTCGAGGCGGCCTCCATGGTGATGCCCCTCCGCGAGAACACGAAGCCCATCCGAGCCGACTCGGAGGCCAGGCGGATGTCCATGGGCAGGGTCATGGTGGCCCCGACGCCCACGGCGGGACCGTTGATGGCGGCGATCACCGGCTTCAACGATTCGAAGATCCGGAGGGTGACCCGGCCGCCGCCGTCACGAACGACTGCCGGTCGCTCAGGTTTCGCCTCGCCGGGGGCGGCACGACGGCCGACATCGAAGGTGTCGCCGCCCGACCCCAGATCGGCGCCCGCGCAGAACCCCCGGCCCTCGCCGGTGACGATGATGGCACGCACCTCGTCGTCGCCATCAGCCCGGTCGAAGGCGTCGATGAGCTCGCTCATCATTCGCCCGGTGAAGGCATTGAGCCGGTCCGGACGGTTCAGGGTGATGGTGAGGATCGCGTCGACGACCTCATAGGTGATCTCCTCGTAGGCGATCGGGGACACGAGGCCACCTCCTGGGTAGAAGCCGGGGATCGTTCAGTCGTCGAGAAGGTCGACGGCCATACGAGAGTGTCCCGCGGCGACGGCTTCCACCAAGGCGGTCGCCGGCGTCAGGCGCTCGATGGCGAAGAAGGTGAAGCGGCCGACGGCGGCGTCACACCCATCGCACCCGGTGCGCTCACTCCAGTCAACACGCTCTCGGTGTCGTCGCGGGTAAGGCCATCCCAGGGGGAATTGGGAAGTGCCTCGTCCAGACCGACGACACCGAGAGCGAGATCGCACCCAGCTTCATGATCGGGCACTAGGAGGTGTTCGAGGCCAGTAGCGCATCCGGGGTGCTCGACGACCTAGCCAGCACGCCACTGGTCAAGGGGCAAGCCTTCTCTGCTGCGACCACATCTGGGTTGCTCGTTCAAACTCGACCGCCGATTCCCACGGCATGGTCGGCGGCCCTAGCTCGGTCCGGAAGGACCGGACCGCTTCACGGGTTAGCTCGGGATCCGATGCAGCGACAGATGCGAGTTCCAAGGCTCGAGCATCGACCTCCGAGTCATCCACCGCCTCCCACGCGATTCCCAGCCGGACAGCATCGACCCCGCGAACGCTCTGACCGAACAGGCCCATCGCCGAGGTGGCTTCCCGCCCGGCTAGACGACCAGAGATGGTGAAGTATCCACCACCTGGGTGCAGCCCGATGCGCAAGAAGCCAGAAACGAGCTTGGCATTATCGGCCACGATCCGAAGATCGGTCGCCAACATCAAGTTGAGGCCCGCCCCCACCGCAGCACCACGTACCGCGGCAATGGTGGCTCCCTTGAGGTGGCCAATGCGAACGAATGCGTCGTAGATGGCCCGCGCCTCCCTAGTGGCCTTGGCTCCCGCCTGGTTGGCCGACGGATCCCAATGACGGCGATCGGCACCAGAGCAGAAGGTACCGTCGGCACCTCGGATGATGGTGCACCCGATCGACAGATCGCCGTCGATGTCGTCGCAAACCGACAGCATCTCGAGGCCCATTTCAGGCGTCAAAGCATTCTTGACCTCAGGCGAGCTGATGGTGACTACGGCGATCCCGTCGCGCTTCTCCAGATCAATGCTTCCCATGAGAGTCCCCCTCGGTTCCTTCGGCCATCTTCAGCATGAAATCCACTGCCGTCGCTCCGTTGCCCTTTTGATGTACGACTAGCGGATTGATCTCCAGTTCGAGGACCTGCCCTTCGAGCGCGAGCACCGCGGTGCTGATGCGCGCCACGATGTCAGCCACTGCTGCCAAGTCGCACGGCTCCGAACCCCGGTATCCGACGAGGAGCGGCCAACCCCGCAACTCCTGCAGCATCTCGAGTGCGTTCGCCGCGTCCACGGGCAGGAGCCGACTGACGACGTCCCCGTAGATCTCGGTGTTGATGCCACCAAAACCAAGCGTCAACATCGGAGGATAGCCATGATCCGAGGCGGTCACCCCGATCAATAGCTCATGGCCCTTTTCGACCATCTCTTGGATGAGCACGCCATCGACCTGGGTGCCATCGAGCGACGCTAGGTCGTCGTAGACCGGCCCGACCTGATCTGCTTCGACGTTCAATCGAACGCCGCCCAGCTCGGTCTTGTGCAACAAGTCAGGGCCTTGCGCCTTGAGCGCCAACTGGCCGGCGAAAGCCTTCGCTTCGGACTCAGCTTCGGCGCGACTGTGCACCAACGCTGACTTCGGGCGCCGAACACCGATCGCGTCGAGGACGGGTCCGGATTCGGCCTCAAGCACCAGCCGCGAGGTGACCGCTGCACGCAAGCCGGCCACGTCAACCCACCCGACGTCGCTTTCCGAGACCTGCGGGTCGGGCGCAGGCTTGTCTGCGTCCCGGACCACCTCGACCAACGCCGCTGCAGCCTGCGCACCATCTCCGACCGAGCGGAAGACCGGAATACCCGCCTGTCGGTAGACACTTCGCCCGTCGCTCGTCTGGTCGTCCCCGGCCAACCAGACGACGATCAAGGGCTTAGCGGCGTCGCGAGCTTCATCAGAAAGGCCGCGGGCCACCTCTTGAGCTGGCTCGCCCACCAGCATGGTGAGCACCACAAAGACGATGTCGACTTCGTCATCAGCGGCCACCCGCATGCAGACGTCTTGAAACGCGCTTCCGCCCTTGCTGAACAGTTGAGCGGTCACATCGACTGGGTTGACGACCGAACCGAACGCGGGGACCACCTCTCGCAATGCTTCTTGAGTGTCCGGTGGCAGGGGTGCGACTTCCAACCCTCGCCCCTCGAGGTGGTCCGCCGCCAAACTGCCGGCCCCACCCGATGTCGTGATGACGGCAACCTTCTTGCCCCGCGCTCGTCGGGTCGCGCCAAGAGCGTGCGAGACGCTCAGCAATTCGTTCACGTCCTCGACCGCTACAACACCTTCGCGACGCGAGACCAGGTCGAACTCAACCTCAGGGCCCACCATCGCGCCCGTGTGGGACTCGACCGCACGCCGGCCCGCAGTCGAGCGCCCAGACCGGAGTACCACCATCGCCTTGCCGAGCTCACGTGCTCGCGCTGCGAGTCGCGAGTACAGCTCGCCGTCGACCGGTGCCTCCATGTACATCATCAGAACCGAGATCTCGTCGTCCTCGATCAAATGCAGTCCGAGGTCCACCAGATCCACCATCGCCTGGTTGCCCGTGCTGACCCACGCAGCCAGCCCGATACCCATCTCGCGCGACAGATCGAGAACTGAACCCCCGACTGCCCCGCTCTGGCCCAGATAGGCGATGCCTCCCGGCTCGGGCAGGACGTCGTGGACGGCAGCGGTGAACGTGGCGAACAGGTTGCTCGATCGAAAGATCGCCCCTTGGCAGTTGGGTCCCAGTAGGACGACGCCGCTGCGGCGCGCCTCCGCAACCAGTTCATCCTGCAACTCGCGGCCTCGTTCACCGGTCTCGGCGAAGCCCGAAGCAAACACGATCACTGCCTTCGCCCCGACCGCTCCAGCGCTACGAATCACTGCGATCGTGTCAGCAGCCGAGACCATCGAGAGTACGAGGTCAACGGGCCCTGGGATGACCTCCAAACTCGGGAAACACTGAATGTCAGCAATCTCGGAATAGCGCGGATTGACCGGGTAGATGCTCCCCTCGAACCCGCGCTCGTGCAACAGCCTCAGAGGACGGCCGAAGGGGTTGTCGGCTCGCCCCGACGCTCCAACGATCGCGATGGACCTCGGCCGGAACAACGCGTCGAGCGCATCATGTGAAACGACCGGGCATGTCTGCTCAGCCATGCGATCCACCCTCGGCCGAACTGCCCGAGTCCGAGTACTGATAGTCATCGAACTGAGCTTGGCGGGTCATATCCCAATATTCGACGACTCGCCAGGGCAGGTTGGTGACGACCCGCCCCCGAGAGTTCCGGTAGTAGTTCGACATCTTCGGGAAGCTCCAGATCATCTCGGTGTTCAGTTCGTCGACCCGCTCGTTGTACTGGTCATGAACATCACGCCGAGGCTCAATCGAACGAATCCCCTCAGCACGCATATGGTCCAACAGCTCGACGACATAACGGGTCTGGCATTCGGCCAAGAAGACATAGCTACCACCCGCTGCGTTGGTATTGGGTCCATAGAGAATGAACAGGTTGGGAAAGTCCGGTACCGTCATTCCGAGGTACGCCCGAGCATCATCTCCATCCCAAACCTCCTCGAGCGAGGAGCCCCCCTTACCAATAATGTCCATGGGGAACAGATACTTCTGGGCCTGGAATCCGGTCGCCAGCACGATCATGTCGACTTCGTGATGGCTGCCGTCTGCCGTACGGACACCGTCCCGATCGATCTGAACCACATCTTCCACGATCAGGTCGACATGGGGCTGCTTCAAGGCGTTGAACCAACCATTGTCCAGGAGCATCCGCTTGCCAAACGGCGGATAGGTCGGAATCACCTTCTCTTGGAGGTCGACCCGGCCGTCCAACTGCTGCACGATGTAGTCGACAAAGTGCTGACGATGCCGCTGGTTGGTCGCGTTGATGGACTCGCCGGCGTCATCCCACGTGGGGTCGATGCGCAATGAACTGTGGATCCGGTCGTTGATGATCCACGCCAGACGGAGGCGGTACCACTCGTAGTAGTACGGGACATGACGCATCAACCAGTGCGTATCGCCGGTGAGCTCGACGTTGTAGTTGGGTGCCGGAGCGATCCACTGCGGCGAACGTTGGAATACCTTGACCGCGGCGGCATCGTTCACGATCCCGGGGATGATCTGCATCGCACTGGCGCCGGTGCCGATGACGGCCACCCGCTTGTCCTTCGCCGACACCCCAGCCGGCCATTCAGCGGAGTGGAAGATCTCACCGTCGAAGGTCTCTCGGCCCGGAATATCGGGAACGCTGGGTCGGCTGAGAAGACCAACTGCCGAGATCACGATCTCTGCCGTGACCGTTTCAGGCTCGCCGTCGCCCGAGCGAAGCGTCACTTCCCAGCGGCTTTGAGACTCGTCGTACCGAGCCTGTTCGACCTCGGTGTTGAAGCGGATGAACTCGCGCAGACCGTAGTGGTCGACGAAGTCCTTCAGATACTCGAGGACCTCTTCCTGCTTGGCGTAGTGCCGCGACCAGTCTCGTGGGAAGAACGAGTACGAGTAGAGGTAGCTCGGCGTATCGACGCCAGCGCCCGGATAGATGTTGTCTCTCCAGGTGCCCCCTACTTCCCCAGCCTTTTCGACCACGATGTGGGGTATTCCGGCCGTCTTGAGGCGGAGCGAGGCCAGTAGGCCAGAGATACCGGCGCCGATAACGATTGCTGACATCGTCTCGCTGGACGCGGGTGAGGCGCCACTGGTGGTGGGTGCAACCCCGAGACTGCTCAGGGGGTCAACGCTCTGGAACTCCATGGCAGCCATCGCTCTGTACTCGAGGGTGACCTCTTCGCCGTTCGACGTATCGAGCATTCGGCCGAGCAGCTCTTCGCTGGGTTCGGTGATCTCGATTGGATTGCCCTCGATCCACTTCAAGATCGCGGCGACCGCCTCCTTGCGAACCTGTGCCTGATCAGCGTCAGCCAAGCCGCCACTATCGTTTACATCGACCCCTCGGCTACGCGTGGGACGGTACGGCGAATCCAGCCACCTGACATCGCCGGTGAGATGCACGAGACACATGAGCAGGGTCGGGATGTTGGCCGACTCCAACACTCTGGTCAGCGTCGCTTCATCGATCTGGTCCGGACGCTCTGCGTGCACTCCTGCTAACTCCTTTGATCGTTGTCGGCCATACCGACATCTACAACTGCGATCGCTCGCGCTTAGATCGACTGCGTGAGCTGTGGTCTCGATCGGCTCGTCTCGCGGAGTCGCACCTACGACGCCATGTAGGAGCCACCATCGACCGGAAGCACCTGCCCTGTGATGTATTGGGCGCCTTCTGAGAGCAGAAATGAGACCGCGGGCGCCATCTCGGACGCCTCGGCGAACCGACCCAAGGGAATTCGTTCGAGGTACTTCGATGCGAATCGAGGATCGTTCATAATGGTCTCGGTCATGCTGGTCGCCGCAGCGGGCGCTATCGCATTTACTCGGATGTTGTAACGGCCCAGCTCCTTCGCCGCCGACTTCGTCATCGACACGATGGCACCTTTGGCCGCCGAGTAGTTGAGTTGGCCGATGGTTCCGCCCAAGCCAGCCGATGAGGTCACGTTGAGGATCACGCCCCCTCGACCTTGGTCGATCATCAACCGAGCCGCCTCGCGGATGCCCAAGAAGGTTCCCCGCGCGTGGACTGCCATAACGGCATCGAAATCGGTTACGCGCATCTTGTGGAGCATGGCGGGGCGAGTGTTGCCCGCATTGTTGATCCAGGCATCGACGCCATCGAACTGATCGACCATCGTCTTGGCGATCGTCGCTACGCCCTCCTCGTCGGAGACATCGGCCTCAATCGCACAAGCTTCGCCTCCGAGCTCGCGGATGCTGCTGCTCGCGCGCTCAGCGGCAACTCGGTCGAGATCGACTATGCCGACGCGGCAGCCCGCAGCTGCGAGCCCGGAGGCGACAGCGAGGCCGATTCCTGATCCGGCGCCAGTAACGACAACGGTGCTATCCACCTTGACCACGAGCATCTTCCTTGAGGTGACCATCAACGAGCAGTTGCCAGGCATCAGCCCCGGCATCAAAGAACTTGGCGCCGAGCAAGGCCTCCCACGAGGCTTGGTTCCCGAACTCATCACGCCACGACCACAGTCGAGTCGTGTAGAGGTGAAGCGAGTGTTCCTTGGTGAACCCGATTGCGCCCATCATCTGATGAGCCATGGCTGCGCCGTTCCCGCAGGCTTGCCCGACACGCGCCTTGGCTGCGGCCACGGCCACGGCCGAAGGCAGTGCTTCCGCCGTTGTGAAAAGCGATCGAGACGCGACGGTGCTGGCGACGGCCTCGGCATAGAGCTGGGCCAACGTCTGCCGTACGACCTGGAACGAGTCGAGCGGACGTCCGAACTGGTTTCGCTCGGCCACGTGAGTGCTGACTAGCTCGGTGACCTTGGTGAGGGCCCCCGCCGCTGACGCCGTGCGAGCCATGGCTCCCAACTGGCGGGCCAGGTCGGGTTCGAGGTCAGACAGCACCGCGCAGAGCGAATTGGGCACTTCGACATCGAGGTGCAGATCGTCACGACCCTCGTTGGCCATGTTCTCGGAAGGTTCGATCTTCGCATCGGCAAGGGGAACGGCCGCGACCAGTGTCCCATCCGTCACCGGCACCACCACGACGACGTAGTCAGCCACCGCGGCCCAAGGAACAGCGAAGAGATCACCGCGTAGGTGCCATCCCGTCGCTACTGGGTCGGCTACCAGTCGGTCGTTGGTCGATTGGGTGGCGGCCACGAGGGTTCCGGCCGGGAGCTCCAGCTGGGCTCGGTCCAAGAGACGGCCGGCCATCCAGTGCTCGGCGAAGGGAACGCTCGATGCGTTTCGGCCGAGGTTGAAGAGAATCTCATAGACGTCGAGGTCGTCGCCGCCAGATCCGCCGACTGCTTCGGAGATCCCGACGCCGGCTAGGCCGGTCGCGACCAACTCATCCCACAAGGACTGGTTGAGACCCGGCTGGTGGATGTCGGTGGCGTGGTCCGAAAGCATTCTCGCCAGCGCGCCCAGTAGAAGATCTTGATCGCTCATCGTGACGACACCTCCTTCGCGATGATCGACCTGAGAATCTCGTTCGTACCGCCCCGAAGGGTGAATCCAGGTGAATGAAGGATGGCCTGTGCCAAGAGACCCTTCAGGTGAGGGTTGTCGTGCAACAGCCCGTCGGACACCAGCTTCCTGATGGTCTCTACGACGCGGTTCTCGAACTGGGTGCCAAGGTCCTTGACCACCGCCGCCGCTGTGTCTGGCGCCGAGCCATCATCGAGCGCGAAGGCGATGGCAATCGACATTTGGCGAATGGCCCAGAGCTCCGAGGTCAGTGCCCCGATTGCGGTACTGCTTCCCTCGGGCCGATCCGAAGCCGCCGCTCGGATGAAGTCCAGCAGGAGTGGCACGGTGCTGAGAAAGCGCTCGGGGCCACTGCGCTCATGAGCCAACTCGGACACCACCTGAGTCCAGCCGTTGCCTTCTTCACCGAGGAGTCGATCATCCGGCACGAAGGCCTCCTCGAAGTGCACCTCGTTGAAATGGTGGGCTCCGGTCATCAGCTGCACCGGGCGGATGGTGATGCCCGGATTGGGCAGGTCAACCAGGAGCTGTGACAGACCGCTTTGCCGGTCGCCGTGGGTCCCGCTGGTCCGACAGAGCAGGACGATCATGTCCGCCAGGTGAGCGCCGCTGGTCCACAACTTGGTACCGGTGACAGACCAGCCGCCAGGAACCTTCTCGGCTCGGGTACGCACGTTGGCGAGGTCGGAACCGGCGTCGGGTTCGCTCATGCCGATTGCAACCGAGCAACGTCCCTGCGCGATCAGCGGCAGGTAGGCGGCCTTCTGCTCTTCGGTTCCAAAGCGCAGAAGGGTGGGGGCTGTCTGTCGGTCCGCGACCCAGTGTGCCGAGACCGGTGCCCCGGCAGCGAGCAGCTCCTCGATCACGACGTAGCGGTCGAGCGCGGACCGCCCGTGTCCGCCGTGTTCCTGGGGGATGGTCATACCGAGCCACGAACGTTCACCGAGAGCCTCGGAGAAGCTTCGATCCCAGCCCGCAAGCCATGAATCGCATTGACTTTCGATCCGACCCGAGCGGATCTCCTCGGCAACAAAGGAGCGAACCTCGCTTCGCAGTTGGGCCGAGGACTCTGGAAGCTGACGTGGTGTCAGGTTCCAGAGCGACGAAGGCAAGACTGACCGCATGTGTGGAACCTTAGCGAATCTCTGCGCATAGATGCAACTATCCGAGGAAATCTACCGCCTGCCGCGGAGATCGGTACCGTGGCCCACGGGTCCGGCCCAACCTCACCGGTCGTCGTCGATCTGATACACCTCCATCGCCGTGCCGCTGAACAGGGCCTTCCGCTCGTTTGGGCTGTACTGGTTGGCGATCTTCTGGAAGCAGTTCCAGATCACGGTGTAATCCAGGAATCTTCCGTCGATCGGAAAGTTCGACTCGAACATGCACCGTTCGGGACCGAACTGGTTGATGCACCACTCGAGCGGACCGGCCCAATGGTTGGCCAACATGTCGGAGGTAACGCGGCCTGCTGCGTCGCCGTTCACCGCTCCCACCAACCCTGCCATCCCTAGGCCGCCCAGCTTCACATAGACGTTCGGACACGATGCCAACACCGCCATGTGGCTGCGCCAGGTCTGGCTCACGGATTCGGTCTGCCCTTCGTAGGGACCGACCGCCAACGGGGTACCAAAGTGGTTCAGCACCACCGTCAAGCTCTCGAACCTTCGGGCCACATCGACGAGTTCGCCCAACTGGTGGTGATACATCCACGCGTCGAACACGAGACCCGCATCGGCTAGGCGCTCCAACCCTGCCGTGACCGGCGGGGTAACGAGGACCCCCGGCCGAGGATCCGAGTGCGCATTCGGCACATCCGGGGATGGATCCCATGCGGTGGAGTACCTGATACCGCGGAGCAAGCCCGAACCGGCCCGCTCATGGTCATCGAGCACAGCCTGCACTGCTGCGCCCAGTCCGAGGTCAGCGAACGACACCACCGCACCCACCTGCGGACCTCCGAGATCCCGCAACCGGGACGCCTCTCGTACCGCAAACTCTGTCTCCCCCACGGGCCTGAACTCCGCCGGGCCAGTTTGGCGATACCCCTGCAGACCCTCGACGTACACGAGATGGCTGATTCGATGGGGCCCGCGCGCGATCTCGTTCACCTCACGCGCCAAGTGAAGCCTCCGCCCTCGCTCAAACAAATGGTGGTGAGCATCTACGATCGGCTCATCCGGAACAAACGCTTCTTCCAACACCGGCCTCGGTTGGTCTCGTGTCGGGTCGAGGTTCACAAGAGGTCTACCGACGGGCAACGTTGTTACCCGCTGGCAACGTCGACCAAGGGAGCCGCTTGCTCCAAGTATCCGCGCAACTCACCTGCACCCATGGGTGGCAACGAAAGAATCAACCGTTCTACCCCTAGATCTCGGTACGACTCGACCACCCGCGCCTCGGGTCGCGGGTCGAAGGCATGGAGGCGAATCTCGGCTGGATCTCGTCCAACCTCTTCGAACCTCCTTTGAAGGGCCGGGAGTCCGGTGCTGAGTGTTCGCAGGCCGATCGGCATCCATCCGTCGGCATATTCCGCGATGTGATCGAAGATCTTGGGACCCGCTCCCCCACCGATCAAGATGGGCGGATGGGGGTCAGACCATGGCTTTGGCCAGAGGTACACGTCCTCGAACGACGTGTGCTGACCATGGAATGAGGCCAACTCTGTTGCCCACAGCGCCTTCATGGCCAGGACTCGATCACGAGTTACCTGATGCCGCGCTGCGAACTTCGTTCCGTGGTTCTCCATTTCGTCGGAGTTCCATCCAAAGCCGATTCCGAAAACGAATCGACCTTCCGACACGTGGTCCAGAGAGGCCACCTGCTTGGCCAGCACGATCGGGTCGTGCTGGGCAACGATGGAAATGCCCGTACCGACCGTCAGCCCAGGCGCGGCGACAGCGGCCGCCGACAAGGCGACCATATTGTCGTGAACTCGGTAGTACTCGGGGGGCAGGTCGCCGCCGGATGGGTACGCGCTGCGCCGCGACGCCGGGATGTGAGTGTGTTCGGGGAGGAAGAGGCTCTCGAACCCATGCTCGGCGACCATCTGGCCCAACTGGACTGGCCCTACCGTCTGGTCGGTAGAGAACATCTGGATACCTAGCTGCACAGCCTGCCTCCGCGGTCTACTTTGCTGTGAACGAACGAACTAGTATCATAGTTACTACAAATGCAGTCATGCGGCAACCGGAGCCCTAGGAGGGGAACGTGCTGGAACCTGAGGTAATCGAGCGAGAAACGATCCGAGAGTTGCTCGTTCGCTATGTGAGCCTGGTCGATCAAGGCCGCTACCAAGAGGTCGCCCCCCTCTTCGCTCCCGACGCCATACTCGAAGTGACAGACGAGGAACCGAGCCAGGGCGCCATCGAGATCGAAGCGCTCCTCGTTAGAGCCGGCGACTCCCTCCGTCACCACATGGCGAGCCCAATCCTCCGGCATCATCTGTCGAGCATCGTGATCGACTTTGTTGAACCACACCAGGCACGAACCACTGGCTACTTCATCGCCGTCACCGAAATTGGACCTGACCATTGGGGTCGATATCGCGACACCCTCATCCGCACCGATGACGCGTGGCGGATCCAGCGGCGGCTTATCCAGATCGAAGGTTTTGCCAACGGTGGCTGGCAAGACCGCCGCCGGCGCGCTGCTCTTGTGGGCTAGTTCCGACGGTGTTCGGGCGCGTGACACTACAGGCCGTGTCACGCGCCAGCGGAATCTAAGGCCCGCCGCTAGATCAGTACCCCCTGAGCACGAGATTGTGCTCACGGGGCCACCTCACCATTCTTCTGAGCGACGCTGGATACCGCCGCTCGCCATACTTACGCCCTTCCAACAGATGCCTGCGCATCTCTTCGGCCGCCGCCTCGGGATCGCGGGCGACCAATGCATCCAAGATCCGTTCATGCGCCAGGGCGATCGACTCCATCTGTTCCGTGGAATATTCGACGCCTAGCTCTGTGCCGTGGCCCAGGAAGTTCGTTGCCTCAACGAACATTTGAAGAACGGGAGCGTTCGCGGCTTGGGCGATTCCCGAATGAAAGATCTGGTTCTGTGCCCAGAACGTGGAGTGATCCTCCAGAAACTCCCGCATCTCGTCAATAGATTTCCGCAGAGTCACCAAACCATCGTCGGTAATTCGCTCCGCGGCGAGCTCCGCCAGAAGTGGTTCCAGAGCCATTCTCGCGTCTGAAACATCAGCAAGCGTGAAGCCTTGAAACTGGAGTAGCAGGCCAAGTTGTTCCGAGAACTCCGCCAGCTCCGGCCTCCGAACAAGAGGGCCGCCCCCCGGTCCGGTCCGAATAGTGATGAGACCCCACGACTCCAACAGCCGAAGTGCTTCGCGCAGAGTCGCCCGGCCTACCTCCATCTGAGCGAGCATCTCCGCCTCGGCCGGAAGACGGGTACCGTCCCGCAGGTCGCCGTCAACGATGGACACAGCGAGGTCTCGAGCCAGGATCTCCGACGCCTTCAGCTTCCTACGGCCAGGCCGTGAAAGTGGCAGTGCGCTTCTGGATTCTTCCATATCCAAACCCTACCTGAGGAAGATGTGCTGGAACGTCACCGAGGAAGCAGGACGGGCCCTGACTGACCTTAGGAATCGCTGTTACTTAGAACCAGGGTCGCAGCGGCACCAAACATCCCGCCAACGCCCTGCACCACGCTCACCTCAGCCCCGGAAACCTGAGCGGCTGCCTCGCCGCGCAACTGACGTACAGACTCAAGGATGGCAAACATCCCATACATCCCCGTATGGGTGTAAGACAAACCGCCGCCACTGGTATTCATCGGCAACCGGCCACCTGGCCTTGTGTGCCCCTCGGCGACAAAGGCACCCGCCTCGCCCTTGCCCACAAACCCGAGTGCTTCCAGACCAAAGAGGGGTAGATGCGCGAAAGCATCATATACCATGAGATGGTCAACATCTTCTGTCCCGATCTGCGCCTCAGCAAACGCCGCCGCGCTGGAGAGACGGAAACCACGACTCTCTGTCAGATCCTCCATAGCGGAGATCATGGGAACTTCAGGCGCCTCGCCCGCGCCCGCAACATAGACCGGTGTCGTGGGAAACTCCCCCCCACGGGCGCGGTCGCTCGATGTGATTACCAAGGCCCCACCCCCGTCGGTCACCAGACAGCATTCAGGACGATGGAAAGGATAGGCGACCAATGGCGACGCCAACACGTCCTCGACTGACATGGGCTCACGCCGAAGTGCTCGAGGATTGGATATCGCCCATTCCCTCTGGGCTACCGCAACCTCAGCTAGTTGTTCGTGAGTCAGCCCGAAGTACTTCATATAACGGAGTACGCCCATGGTGAACATGGTCGGGGCGCCAGCGATTCCGTATGGTGACTCGAATTGCCCCATCGCACTGTGCGGCTCGATGACTCTACGGGGTCGACCCAGTTGGGAACGCCCCGACTCCCCGTGGATAACGAGAACTGTCTCGCACAAACCTTGTGCGATTGCGGCGACCGCGTGACGCACATGTATGAGGAACGAGCAGCCCCCGACGGAGGTGCCGTCCATCCAGCGAGGCTGCATTCCCAGATAGTGCGCCACCGAGACCGGAGAATGTACTGCCGTGGCAATTCCATCGACATCTGACATCGAGAGCCCGCAATCGGCTAATGCCAAGTGGGCTGCTTCACTGTGCAGTTCGAGTTCGGACATGTTGATCTGCCCGAGTTGCTTCGTCTCGGCCGCGCCCACGATCGCACCTGAAGCCCTCATCGATCCGTCACCATGGGCTCGAACACAGGCAACTTGAAGTCTCCGAGATCCTCAAAGAGGACCGTCAGAGGTAGATCAATCGGAAGTTTCTCGGGAGTCGGCTCTACTCCGACAATATTTGACATCATTCGTGGCCCTTCTTCGAGCTCGACGACACCAATCACGTACGGAGCTGAAAACCCTGGCGCGTCACGATGGTTGATCACATACGAGTACAAGGTGCCTCGACCGCTCGCCTGCATCCAGGTCGTATCCTCGGAATAGCAGCGGGGGCAGCGGGTTCTAGGGTAGAAGTAGTTCCATGCGCATGAGGTACATCGCATGATCCACAGCTGGCGCAACGCAGCCTTGTCCCAGAAGAACTGGGTCTCAGGAGTCGGAACCGGCAGCGGTCTCAATCTAGGTCCTCTCGATCATGAATTTGGAAGTCGTGTCGACGGCGGCTACAAATCGGCCAAGTGGCGATCGAGCCATCGTCCCGGAACTCCTTCGAGTCGGAGTTCCCGCGCTCGGATCTTCCACTCTCCCTCGACAAGCACCACCACGTCGGCGTAATAGCCCCAGTGGTCGGGACCGCCTTCGGTAACGGCTACGTAGTAGCCCTGCGTACGAGCCCGTTCTGGGGTTTCAAACTCCACCGACACCGAAGAGAGGTGATGCCGCAAACGGGGACTAGACATATGCTTTTGCACGCTGGCGCCATTGCGCTCAAAGTGTGCAGTGATCTCTGCCCGGCCGGTTGCCACGTCATCGCCTGTGGCACTCAAGGTTGCGTCTGGTTCGAACAGGTCCAGAATCTTGTCGAGTTTGCCGGCGTCTGCATACGACGTGTACCGCGTCAACATGTCGATAATCTGCAGTCTCGCATTATGGAGCTCGCTGTTGTTCATCATGATTGAGATGTTCCTAGAACGTGGGGGGTGTAACTAACTTGAGCTGGATCGTCGCAAAGAACACCGACTCAGGTTGCCATTCTTTCGACTAGGGCTACCTTCCCAACCCCCGGCTGCGCGATGGAACCTGGGGGAACCATCTCAACCTCCGTTCGGACGACCAGGAGACTAAGGACGCGAGATCGGATGTCTCGCTCGAGTTCCGTCAACTCTTCTCCCGTAAGGCCCTCACGATGTTCGACACGGAGACGCAAATGGCGGTCGGTGGCATGGCCGTCGAAGTCGAGCACGATGCGCATGGCTCCGGTCACCAAGGGATGAAAGCTGGCAACTACGTCGCGGAGCGCGGCTGGCCAGACGTTCACACCGCGGACGATCAGCATGTCGTCAGAACGGCCGATACAACGGATTCGTGGCGACGTCCTACCGCATCCACAAGCACCATCAGCCAGTACGATCACCCGATCACGCGACCTGAACCTTGCGACCGGAGACGCATCACGACGCAGGGACGTGTAGACCAACTCACCTTCGACGCCGGCCTTCACCTCGATGGGCTCCTCGGTGGTGGGATCGATCAGCTCGAACCTGACCAGGTCTTGGCCCATCCAGTGCATCCCCGCCTGCTCCCGGCACTCTCCCCACATGATTGGGGCGACATCTGAGTTGCCGAGCATTTCCGTCGCCGGACATCCCCAGAGCGATTCGATCCGGTTGCGGATCGCTGGTACTCCACCGCCGGGCTCTCCACCCAAGACGATCGCCCGCAACCCGAGTTGATCAGCTGAGCGGCCGAGAAGCCCGGGCGCCTGCTCGCCGAGATGGATGGCGAAGTTGGGACCGGTGATGAGAGCGGTTGCCTTGAGCTGATCTATTGCCGACATCAGGCGGTCGGCTCCCGCCTCGGCGCCCAAGGGAGCAACCGAGGCTCCGAGGTGCTGAAGTATCCGCACCCCCGGAACCCCGCCGGCGAAGCCGCGGCTCATGGCCGCTGCGTGGATCACGACGTCGCTCGATCTGAGACCGGATGCGACGAAACACCTCGCGCCGGCCTCTGCCCAAACCTCTAGGTCAGCGGCGGTCAGCCCAAAGAAGCTAGGGGTTCCAGTGGTTCCAGAGGTGGCCTGGATCTGGATGATGTCCTGCATACTTGCCGCTTGATGCGAGCCAAGCGGCGGATACTCGGCAAGGCTTTCGCGCAGCTCATTCTTCTCGGTGAAGGGCAGCATCTTCAGATCGCTGATGTCCTTCAGATCGTCAGGTTTAAAGTCTTCGAACTTCGCTCGGTAGAAGGCAGACGTCTGCAGCAGGTACGCGATCTGTTTGCGCACGGCGTCCAGATCACGTTTGGCCTGCTCCGCCTCCCCTCGAAGTTCTGCCTCTGCCCAAATCAACTCGTCCTGTGATTCAGTCACGTCAGACACGTCCTAAGTATGCAATCAATTCTGGAGTCACGGATCAGCGCCTCAGAGGTGACCAGAACGCTCATTATTGGTCCCCGAAGTAGATAGCCGTGAGTTCGCCGTCGTCCATCAGATCCGCTGGTGTGCCCTCGCGCAGCTTTCGCCCATGGTCGAGAAATATGACCCATGAAGAGATGTCGCGGATCACCTTGGTGCTGTGTTCCACGATACAGATGGTTGCTCCCTGATCAGCAAGATCGTGCATGAGTAGCATCATGCGGTCTCGCGCCTTCTGATCGAGACCCGACATGGGCTCATCGAGCAGGTAACAGCTGGCATCGGTGGCGATGAGGCGGGCCATCATCAGCAGCTTCTGATCAGCGTAGGAAAGATCAGACGCCAAACTTCGGGCCCTCGCGCCTAGACCGATCCCGCTCAGAATCTGATGCGCCTTGTCCTGGCGTTCTTCTTCCCGACGCGTCCCAAACTTCCGAGGATCGAACTGTGCCGCAACCGTCTCCTCGGCGGGTGCCGTACAGCTTACCAATACGTTATCGACCACAGAGAGCCCCTCGAACAAGCGGACTTCCTGGAATGATCGGACCAATCCCAGGGCAACACGCTGCTCGACCGAAAGCCGGGTGACGTCACGGGATCCGTACGAGATCTGGCCGGCATCGGCAACCTGGGCACCACTCAACAGATTGAACAGCGTCGTCTTTCCGGCACCGTTGGGTCCCACCAGGCCGGTGATCTGCCCTGGTCGGATCTCCAAGCTGACATCGTCGACCGCTTTGACGCCACCGTAGGACTTGGTCAGGTTCACGCAGGAAAGTCCCGGAGCCGCGAGCTTCATGTCATCAGGACGGGTGAGCACCCCACTGGCCACGGGTCGAGGCACCAAGCCTGAGGGGGAGGTTTCGGTCGTCTCGTCGCTCAAATCCGCGGGGCCGCTCTTGGTCTTACGAGATGATCCGAGCAGGCCTTGGGGCCTGAAGATCAGGAGGGCCAGCACCAGACCCGAATACACCAAGCCATTCACCGGGCCAGCCACAGAGTTCGGGATGTCGAGAAAGCTGAGCATCTGGGGCAGGGCGACCACCAAGAAGGCCCCCGCGAACGGCCCCCAGTAGACACCCAGTCCTCCGATGACCGTGATCGACAGGATCTCGATCGTCCGATGGAAATTGAACTCCTGAGGGCTGACATGACGGATGTACGTGGCGTAAAGGCCCCCGGCAACTCCAGCCATGGCGGCCGATACCGCGAACACGCTCACCTTCGTACGCAGGACGCGCTTCCCGAGCGACCGACTTGCCGGATCGTCCTCCTTCAGAGCACGGAGAAGGCGCCCATAGGGTGACTTCACCAGGCGGTAGCCAACCACGGCCATGACCAGACATATGATCCAGGCGATGACCCCGTAGGCGAAGTTCGAGGTGAAGCTCCAGCCGAAGATGGTGGGCCGAGGCACCCCTGAAAGGCCCGCTGAGCGCCCCGTAATGCGAAGGTTGTTGAACAGTTCGAATAGTAGAATCTGTACCGCAATGGTGATAAGGAATAAGTACTCATCGGATAGGCGAGCCGCGGCGTATCCAACGGCCGTGCTCGCAACCGCTGTCACCAATGCTGCTATCACCACCGCCGGCAGAAACTCCAGTGAGTAGTCACGCACCAGCAGTGCCGTGATGTAGGCGCCGACGCCGAAGAAGCCAGCATGGGACACCGAGAGCAAGCCGCCATACCCAAGCAGCAGATTGAACGAGACGCCAAGGATAATGAATACCGGCAACAGAGCCATGAGGCTCATGAGGTAATAGCTCATGTCAGCCGTTCCCTTCGCTGGACGAACACAGGACTCACTAGATTGCCTCCGCTAGACGCGCGTCTCGTCCTAGATATCACGGCGCGTTCATTATTCATCGGAGATTCTGCTCGGCGGGGGCTGCGGCAGCGGAATTTGCCACTGACGGCACTATCTCTTGACTTCCGGGATCTTGGCGCCAACCACGGGTCTTACCCCGAATAGCAGACATAAGGCCGACCAACCCATCAGGGCGATATAGCACAAAGATCGCCAGTACCACGTATAGGACAAACTGTGCCCATTCGGTGGGTAGCCAGAATGGCGGGAGTGCCTCCGTCAACCCAACCAGGAGTCCACCCGCGAAGGCACCGGCCATCCGACCCATGCCACCAATGGTGAGGGCGAGCACCGCCTTGATCAACAGTTCAAAACCCTGAGTGGAGTGGATCGGTGCGTTCAGAGCGGACAGCACGGCGGCGGGCGCCATGAGTACGGATCCGAAGATCATGCAGTGGAGAAAGACTCGATCAAGCTTGATCGCTAGGGTCGACGAACGTTCGGGGTTGTCTCCGACGGCCCGGAACTGGAGTCCGGCATGGGTGTGGTTGAGGAACCAATGAGTTCCGACCAGGACGCTCAGGCTGGCGATCAGTACTGAGGCATCGTATGCATCAACCCGTACGCCGCCGATCGTGGTGGACCATGAGAACCAACCTGGTGTCGTCGCACTCAGAATCGATCCACCCCAAAGCAACTGAACGAGATACTGGGCGAATGCCAATAGCACTAGGGAGGCGACCAAGACCACCATGGAGTCCGCACCCCTGCGGTGAAGCGGTCGATATACCAGGGCATAAAGAAGGGCACCCACGACCCCACACACGGGTACCGTGATTAGCGCCGCTATCGGCATGGGGAGAGCGACCGTCGTGCTGAGGCTGTAGTAGACGTGAACGCCCAGAATGAAGGTCACGCCGTGGGCAACATGGAAGATTTTCGTGATGGCGAGGATCAGGCTGAGGCCATAGGCGAACAGCCCATACAGCATGCCTGTGACGATTCCAACCTTCACGAGTTGGAGGAATAGTTGCATCAAATCTCCTGATGTTGAACCACGGCGTGACCGGATTCCGGTAATCCTGGCTAGCTACCGACGCCTGCTATCGGGGAGCTACTTGTGCAGCGACCTCGTCGTTCAATGGATCGGCTGCATGGTCCGTGACCCTCCGGATGACCGTGGGGGCACGGTAGGTGAGGTTGCTGGTCAGATCCACAGCTCCGACTACCGGTACTTCGAAATCCGAGACCTCGCGGAGGGTGGACAGAATATTGTCGCCAGTAACGGGCAGTCCGAGGCTCCGGAGATGCTTGATGGCCTCGGCGAATAGGAAAGGCGTGGCATAGAAGTAGCTGTCGTAAGACTGCTGAGCCAACGGCGAGTTAGGGTACATACTGATGTACTCATCCATGATCGCGTGCACCGCGTCATCGTCCGCAGGAGTGGGGCTCATGTAGAGCAGGCCGTTCATGTACTCCTGACCGGCCTCACGAACGATTCGGTCCTGGCCGATGGATACGTACGATCCCAATTGCATCGTGAGGTTTTGCTCGCGAGCAGCCTTCAACACGGCTGCGCCTTCGATTGGAAGTGTCTGGATGAAGACGAAATCCGGATTGGCGGCCTGGACCTTCGCGACCTGCGTGGTGGCATCGGTGGCATCTTGGCGAATGGTCTCACGAGCAACGATCTCGCCGCCCAGGCTCTCGATCTCGGCCACCATCACGTCGGCGCTGCCCTGGCCCGATTCGTTGTCGGTGTTGATCACCGCGACTCGTGTGAAGCCCAGCTCTTCAACAATATAATGGGCAAAATCGGGTACCGACTGATCGGCCATGGGAAAGAAGTTCACCAGATGGCTGCTGAGTCCCACCAGGTTGGCTGACGCGCCACCGGTGTTGACCATCACCATTCCTAGATCCTCTGCCACCGGCGCACCGGCAAAGACCACTCCGCTGATCGCGGCCACAACCATCGGCGTTTCGTGGACAGCGCCAAGGCGGGTCATCGCTGCCACACCGCCCTCGGCCGTAGCCAAACTGTCCTCGACCACCAGTTCGATGGTGATTCCCTCGTCGGCGTAGACCTCATTGGCCTTGGCTACGCCCATCTCAGTAAAGCGCAGGAACTCGGTACCACCATCGGCATAAGTTCCAGTCAGCGGAACGGCCACACCAAGGCGGTAGGTTGTCGGCTCGGTGGTGGGCCCATCCTCAGCTTCCTCAAGTTGGGGGGCGTTGTTACCGGGGCTATCCGGCTCGGGATCGGCAGACTCAGTAGTACAAGCACCTATGAGCAGGGCCAGGACGAGACTGATGAGAAGGAATGGCTTGGGCCATCCATAACGAGTGGTCTTCATTGTGCCTCCAGGGGAAGATCTGCGGTATGTCGGTCCGCACTCGGAGAGTGCAGATTGGTTAGAAGAGGTCCCAAATCTCGGGATCCTCGAGCAGAACATTGGCATTGCTCTCGCGGACGATCTCGCCGAGCCTCAGCACGTAGCAGCGATCGGCTATTCGTAGGGTTTGGGGAATGTTCTGCTCCACGATCAACACCGACAGATTCAGGTCCTTGGCGACCTCTTTGATCTGAGTGAAGAGGTCTTGGACCAGGACGGGAGCCAGTCCGGTCGACGGCTCGTCCAGGAGCAGAAGCGATGGGTTCGCCATTAGCGCGGTTCCAATAGCGACCATCTGTTGCTGGCCACCGCTGAGATTTCCAGCACGCTCGTTCAGGCGGTGCTTGAGGGCCGGAAAGAGTTCGAGAACCAGCGACCTCTCGATGGGAGTTCGGCCGTGAACAGAGCGACCCACCCCCGCCCCAAGTTCGAGGTTGTCGGCGATGCTCAAGCTGGGGAAGATTCCCCGACCTTGAGGCACCAGGCTCACCCCCGAGCGCGCTCGTTGCGCAGCGTCGAAGGCGGCCTGATCTCGGTCGTCGATGCGAACGGACCCGGAATCGAGTGGCATCACACCGGCGATAGCGTGGACCAGTGTCGACTTTCCGGCGCCGTTGTGCCCGAGGAGAGCCACGATCTCCGTACGAGCCATGCGAAGAGACACGTCCCTCAAGACGGTGTGAGGCCCATAGCTGGCCGTGACGTTGGCCACCTCAACGAAGGCGTCTGCGCTCAACTCTGTTCCCCCGTGTCGATGTTCGACGATGCTCGCACAGCACCCTCCCTTCTATCCGAACTAGGATCATAGTAATCAGAGAGGGTAGTCTTGGCAAGGGCCCAGCAGGCCGCCTACCTCGGGGAGGTCGAACCGACGTGCCAAAGACCCATAGCGATCGCTCAGGAGCCGAACCGACAGGCGAGGCGTGGCCCGAGCGGGCCGCCACCGAAGGCCGCCACTGCGGGGCCGGACTCTCGCGGTTGGTTTCGGGCGGGCTGGTCATACCGTTAGCGGGGCCTCTCCGCAGCACCCGCAGCCGTCACCGGTGCTCAGGAGCGCCCGCCAACCCCACGTTCGCTCAGAATGCGCGCCGCCGTGGCAAGGGTCGTGGGGCATGGCGATCGTCGTAACGCTCAAGGCGTACTCGATCCAAGATCGACAGCAAATTACCGCGTGTCGAATCTTCAGCGTCACGCCCAGTCACTCATAGGAGGAAACAGCGATGGACAACACCTTTGCAGCCAGCTCGGCCGCGTCACAGGGGGAACCCAGGATGGCACCGACGCATGAGGACATGAGCTTCGCCACCATCTGGGAGCACATCGCCGACGCGGTCCCCGACCATCCCGCGGTGGTGTGGGGCGACACCGTGAGGACCTACGGGGAACTCGATCAGCGCGCATCCCGATTGGTTACCGCCTTCGGTGAACTTGGGATCGGACGCGGCTCGATGGTGGGGTTCTACCTCCACAACCGTCCGGAGTTCTTCGACGCCATGTTTGCCACCTTCAAAGTGCGGGCGATCCCGGCCAACGTGAACTTTCGGTACATGGAATCGGAACTGGCTTATTTGATCGACAATGCCGACCTCGACCTGCTCCTCTACCCCACGTCGCTCGCGGATCGCATCGCCGATGCCGTGGTGCGAGCCAACCGCGCTCCAGTGCTCGTCGCTATTGACGATGGCGTCGGGGAACTCGTGCCGGGAAGCTTCGCCTTCGAGGACCTGGTGGCCGGATACGAACCGGCCCCGAGGATCCGCCGGGACCCGACCGACCTAGTGATGGTCTACACCGGGGGCACCACAGGCCTACCCAAGGGTGTCGAGTGGCAGCAGCGGGAAACGACGGTTGGAGCCTGGAACAGGGCCGTTGAGAAGGGCTACACCGAACCCACCTCACCGCCCGAGGTCGCTCGACTCGCGGCGCAGATGGTTAACGATGGCATCTCCTCGGCCGTAGTAGCGGCACCGCCGCTGATCCATGGCACGGGCATTGCGACCGCGCTCGCGGCGTTGGCTTCGGGGCAGACCGTCGCGCTTTTGACCTCCCGCAGCTTTGATCCGGCCGAGCTGTGCTCGCTCGTCGAGAGCAAGCGGGCCCATTCGCTCACCATCGTTGGCGACGCCTTCGCCCGACCCGTGGTGCGGGAGCTCGATGCGGCGGTTGCCGAAGGCAGGGGCTACGACTGGTCTTCGCTCGAGCGGATCACCTCGTCGGGCACGATGTGGTCGGCCCCCATGAAGAGCGGACTGCACCGTCACACACAGGCGGCGCTGATCGACGGCCTGGCGGCGAGCGAAGGCGCGGGGTTCGCGTCGATGGTCACCAGGCCGGGCGACGATCCGGCCACCGGAAGGTTCCAGCTCGGCCCGCTAGCTCTGGTCATTGATGACCATGGCCAGCCCGTCTCGGTGGGCGAGGTGGGCCAGATTGCCGTCGCCGGCGCGATACCCCTTGGGTACCGAAATGATGCCGAGCGGACCGAAGCCACGTTCCGTACCTTCGACGGGGTTCGGTACGCCGTCCCCGGCGACTTCGCCCGACTTGAGGAAGATCGCATGATCACGCTGCTCGGGCGGGGCTCGGTGTGCATCAACACCTCTGGAGAGAAGGTGTTCCCCGAAGAGGTGGAAGAGGTGATCAAAGAGAACGTCCCCGGCGTAGAGGACGTGATTGTCGTCGGCGGCGACGACCCCGAGCGGGGTGAGGTCGTGTGCGCCGTGCTGTCGCTCGGCGACGGTCACGAGCCCCCAGCCGACATTCGGGCTCACATCCACGAAGCCTTGAGGACAGTGATCGCCGGCTACAAGATCCCTCGCCGAGTGGTGGTCGTCGACCAAGTTCTGAGGGCGGCGTCGGGCAAGGCCGACTACCGCTGGGCCAAGGCGATCGCTGACGGTTCCATGGGTCCCGTTCCTTGAACACTCAGTGCGTAGCGGACCCATTGCAGAACGCGGTGGTGTGGTCCGTGTCACGACGGCGGCGTCGCCGGCGAGCGTTACAGCAGCAATTGACCGACGGTACCTTCGCCGGATTGACCGACGGTTCCCTCGACAGCCGGCAGCTTTGCCTGCCTCCACCCGATCAACCGAAAGTGGTTACTTTTCCATGTCTGAACCCTCGTTCCAACTCACCGATGAGCACCTCCAGCTCCAGCAGTGGGTGCACGAGTTTGCACGCGATGTAATCCGTCCTGCTGCCCACGAATGGGACCAGCGCGAGGAGTTCCCGTGGCCCATCGTGCAAGAGGCGGCCAAGATCGGGCTCTATAGCTGGGAATTCATGTCCCAGGGCATGAGCGGCGATCCCACCGGGCTCACCCTTCCGATCGCCCTCGAGGAGATGTTCTGGGGTGACGCCGGCATCGGAGTGTCCATCATGGGCAGCGCCCTGGCCGCCGCGGGCATCGCCGCCGCCGGTACTGAGGAGCAGGTCACGGAGTGGGTGCCCCTCTGCTACGGCGAGGCCGACGACGTGAAACTCGCCGCGTTCTGCGCCTCGGAGCCCGACGCGGGATCCGACGTGTCGGCGATCCGCACCCGGGCGGTCTACGACGAAGCCACCGACGAATGGGTGATCAACGGCACCAAGACCTGGATCACCAACGGCGGCATCGCTGACGTCCATGTCGTCGTCGCGACGGTGGACCCCGAACTGGGCGGTCGTGGTCACGCCAGCTTCGTCGTCCCGCCGGGCACCAAAGGTCTGTCACAGGGCCAGAAGTTCAAGAAGCACGGCATCAGGGCCAGCCATACCTCCGAAGTCATCCTTGACGATGTGCGGGTACCGGGCCGGTGCCTGCTCGGCGGCAAGGAGAAGCTCGATGAGCGTCTGGCTCGGGTACGCGAAGGCAAGCCAGGCAACGCTCAGGCCGCCATGCAAACCTTCGAGGCCACTCGCCCGTGGGTGGGCGCTCAGGCCGTCGGCATCGCTCGCGCCGCATGGGAGTACTCGCTCGACTACGCCAAGGAGCGGGTGCAGTTTGGCCGTCCCATCATCGAGAATCAGTCGATTGCGTTCATGCTGGCCGACATGGCCACCGAGATCAACGCCGCTCGCTTGCTGGTGTGGCGTGGCGCCTGGCTTGGAAGGCAAGGCCAGTACAAGCACGCTGAAGGCTCGATGGCCAAGCTCAAGGCCGGGCGCACGGCGGTGTGGGTCACCGAGCGCGCTGTCCAGATCCTTGGCGGCTACGGCTACGTGACTGAGTACCCGGTCGAGCGTTGGCACCGAGACGCAAAGATTTACGACATCTTCGAGGGCACGGAACAGATCCAGCAGCTGGTAATCGCCCGCGCCATTTCCGGGATGCGCATCGAGTAGCAGCCCCGCCGCGATAGCGGGCGCGGGCGCCACCGCACCCTCCCTAAGTCACCCTCCGTCCCGGGATCTATCCCGATCCTGCCGTACGCAATATCAAGGAGAAGTACCACATGCCAGACCTGAACGAAGCGGTCATCGTGGCGGCCACCCGCAGCCCGATCGGCCGTGCCAACAAAGGTTCGCTGGTCGACAAGCGCGCCGACGACATGATGGGCGACATCCTCAATGCCCTGATGGACAAGGTCCCCCAGGTCAAGAAGGAAGACGTCCAAGACATCGTCTGCGGCAACGTGGCCCAGTCGGGTGAGACCGGCTTCAACATCGCCCGTACCGCGAGCATCCTGGCCGGTT
>CAZEFG010000003.1:0-31753 GCA_964511355.1 uncultured Iamiaceae bacterium | reverse complement strand
CCTGCTTGACCGTGGCCTTGCTGGCGTTGACGATCTTGCCCCGGATGGGCAGCACGGCCTGGGTCTCGGAGTTGCGGCCCTGCTTGGCCGGGCCGGCCGCCGAGTCGCCCTCGACGATGATCAGCTCGGAATCGAGGCCGTGGCGACGGCAATCGGCCAACTTGTCGGGCATGCCCGCCGACCCCAGGTTGGCGGCCTTGCGCTTGTTCTCGAGGGCCTGCTTGGAGGTGACCCGGTTGATGATCGCGTTGGCCAGCTTGTCGCGCACCGCGTTGACGTGGGTCTTCTTGCCGTCGCTGTTGATCCAGGCACCGAAACCCGACTTCACGACGTCGTAGACGATGCTCTGCACCCCTGGGGTGCCCAGCTCCTCTTTGGTCTGGCCCCGGAACTGCGGTTCGGGGAGCGTGACCTTGAGGGCACACACCAGGCCCTCCTGGACGTCTTCCTTCTGGGCCTTGTCCTTGCCTTCCTTGGCCAGCTTGGCGAGCTTGCGGAGGTCGGCCAGGAGCACCTCGTTGACCACGCGGGTCATGGCCCGTTCGAGGCCGGCGACGTGGGTCCCGCCCTCGGGGGTGGGGATGGTGTTGACGAATGACACCACCTGGGCGTCGTAGCCCTTCACCCAACGCATGGCGAGCTCGACGCTGCACTCGCGCACGATCTCGACCATTGATCCGCCCTGGGAGACCTTCTCGGTGAAGGTTCCGGTGCCCGCCAGGCGGATGACCTCGGTGAGGTTCTCGCCCACCGACAGGTAATCGACGAAATCGGCGAGGCCACCCTTGGAGATGAACTCCTCGCTGCCGCTACCGGCCCCGGGTCGCTTGTCGGTGAGCACCACCTTGAGCCCCGGAACCAGGAAGCACATACGGGCGATCCGCTCGCGGACCTGGGGATAGGCGATGGTCGCGTCGGGGTCGAAGACGTCGGTGTCGGGCCAGAACCGAACCCTGGTGCCGGTGACGTTGGCGTTGCGGAGCTTCTTGACCTTCTGGAGCTGGGAGGTGGGCTTGAAGCTGCCGTCGGATGCGAAATGGCCGGGCAGGCGTTGGTCGAATCCGAGCCGCCAGGTGTGACCGTCGCGGTCGACCTCGGCGATGAGCTTGGTGGAAAGGGCGTTCACCACCGACGCACCCACACCGTGGAGCCCTCCCGACGACGAGTAGGCGCCGGTGCCGAACTTGCCGCCGGCGTGCAACTCGGTGAACACGATCTCGAGGGCGGTGCGCTTCTTGTCCTTGATGTCGATCGGGATGCCTCGCCCGTTGTCGGTCACCTCGATCGAGCCATCGCGGTGGAAGGTCACCTCGATTCGGTTGGCGAATCCGGCCGCGGCCTCATCGACCGAGTTGTCGATGAGCTCCCAGAGCAGGTGCGACAGGCCGTCAGAGCCGGTGCCGCCGATGTACATGCCTGGGCGCTTGCGGACCGCTTCGAGGCCCTTGAGGACCTGGATGTGGGAGGCGTCGTAGCCGGCCGGGGCCGGTTGGTGCTTGGCCATGGTCAGAACCTCCGGGTGCCCGCGGCGAGGATGGGCTCTTCGGTGGCGGTGCTGATGGTGTCGCGCCGGCTGGGAAGGAGTTGCAGCGGGACGGGCGTGGGATCGGGTTTGGTGGGGGCGTCTTCCTGGCCCACGACCACAGCGATTGACTCGGGTGGGCCGACATGGGCCAACACCAGCCGCTTCTCGTTGCGGAACCGGGTGAGCCTGACCCCTCCGGTGCCGCGTCCCTTGGCTGGGATCTCGGCCGCGTCGGTGAGTTTGGCGGTACCGGTGTCGGTGACGCTGAGGATGTGGGCTCCGGGTTCGGCCACGGCCGCAGCCACCACGGCGGCGCGCCCCTTGAGCTTCATGCCGGCGACACCACCGGCACCTCGACCCTGAACCGAGACCTGGTCGGCGGCGGTGCGCAGGACCTGGGCGTCGTCGGCCACCATCAGGACCTCCTGGCCCTCGGCGACGGGAAAGGCCGCCACCAGCCGGTCGTCGCCCTTGAGTCCGATGACCGGTGAACCCGACCGGGTGCCGGCGAGCTCCTCGCCGCTGATGCGCTTGGCGACCCCCGCGGCGGTGACCATGAACAGCGGCTGGCCGCCGCCCGTGGCGATGGTCACCACCTTTTCACCGTGCTTGAGGTCGACCACCTCGGCCACCGCGGCTCCGCGGCTGCGACCGGCGACCTCGGGAACTTCCATGGCGGTGACGGTGAGGGCGCGGCCGGTGTCGGTGATGGCGAAGACCGGTGAGTGGTTGGTGGTGTCGACGGTGGCCACGATGACGTCGTGGCGACCGAGGGACGGCTTGGGGGTGCCCTCGCCGGGCTCGCGACCGATGAGTCCGCTGGTGGTGAGGGTGACCACGCACGGGTCGTCGCCGATCTCCATGGCCATCGGCTCGACACTCGAGCCGACGACATCGGAAACGTCGTCGGCTCGGATCACGGTCGAGCGCCGGGGCTGGCCCAGCCGGGTGACCAGGTCGCCCAGTTCCTTGAGCACGATGGTGCGCTGGCGTTGTTCGGAACCGAGGATGGCTTCGAGGTCGGCGATGCGGGCCACGAGGTCGTCACGCTCTTCTTCGAGCTTGAGCGTCTCGAGAGCGGTGAGGCGGCGCAGAGGCATGTCGAGGATGGCGGTGGCCTGGATCTCTGAGAGGGAGAAGCGCTCCATCAAGGACTGCCGGGCCTCAGGGGTGTCCTGGGACGCCCGGATGATGCGCACCACCTCGTCGATGGCATCGAGCGCGATGAGGAAGCCCTCGACGATGTGAAGGCGGTCGCGGGCCTTTCCCAGCCGGAACCGACTGCGTCGCACCACCACATCGAGGCGGTGGTCGACATAGGCCAGACAGAGGTCGTAGAGACCGAGGGTGCGCGGTTCGCCGTCGACCAGCACCACGTTGTTGATGCCGAAGCTCTCTTCCATGGGGGTGAGGCGATAGAGCTCGGTGAGTACGGCGTGGGGGTTGACTCCGGTCTTGCACTCGACCTGGATGCGCAGCCCGTGGTGCCGGTCGGAGAGGTTCTTGACCTCGGCGATTCCGGGCAGCTTGCCGGAAAGCATCAACTCCTTGATCTTGCTGACCACCCGCTCGGCGCCGACGAGGTAGGGCAGTTCGGTGATCTCGATGCCCTGACGGCGGGGAGTGACCTGGGCAACCTCGGCTCGGGCCCGGATGCGCAGGCTCCCCCGACCCGTGAGGTAGGCGTCGCGTAGCGAGTCGTCGATGACGATGCCTCCCGACGGGAAGTCGGGGCCGGGGAGGACCTCCATGAGCTCTTCGATGGTGGGTTTGGGGCGGCGCTTGGTCATCACCAACTTGATGGCTTCGTAGACCTCGCCCAGGTTGTGAGGGGCCATGTTGGTGGCCATACCCACCGCGATGCCGGTTACCCCGTTGACCAGGAGATTGGGTAGCAACCCTGGCAGGGTGACCGGCTCCTCGCCTTCGCTGTCGTAGGTGGAGCGAAAGTCGACCGTGTCCTCGTCGATCTCGCCGATCATGTCGATGGCGGCGTCGGTGAGGCGGCACTCGGTGTAGCGGGCAGCGGCGGGCGGATCGTCGAGGGAGCCGAAGTTGCCCTGCGGGTGGACGAGGGTGATGTTGCGGGTGAAGTCCTGGCCCAACCGGGTGAGAGCGTCATAGATGGCGCTGTCTCCGTGGGGGTGGTACTTGCCCATGGTTTCGCCGACCACCCGGGCGCTCTTGCGGGTGGGGGTGTCGGGGCGAATGCCCATGCGGTACATGGCGTAGATGATGCGCCGCTGCACCGGCTTGAGGCCGTCGCGCACATCGGGAAGGGCGCGCGAGGTGATGACCGACATCGAGTAGGCGAGGAAGGATTCGCTCAGCTCCTCGGTGACGGCGACGTCGACCACTTCGCGGGCGAAGGGGACTAGCTCTCCCTGTTGGGCCATGGGTGTTGCTCCGACTGCTTACAAGTGGGTATCGAGTCGATGGTAGCGGCCGAACGGGTGTTCGTCGTGAGACCCGCGGTGACCGTTCTCAGGATGGCCGATGGTCGGGTCCGCACCGCGGATTGCCGGTCCGGGAGACCGGGGCAGCCTCACGAGGCGTCTCGCCGGGCCGATAGATTCGGGCAATGGAGCCCTCCCCCGCTCAGCAGCAGACCGCCCCGGCGCGCCCCCGCCGGGGCCAGATTCTTCGTCGGGCGTCGGACCCGACCCTGCTCGAAGGTCCCGCCCGCGCCCTCACCCGCGGATCGGTATTCGCCGCGCTGGCCGGCACGTTGCTGGCTCTGGTCGGTCCTGCTGCTGCCCAGCCCCTGGCCTTCACCTTGTCGTCGGTGGTCACCATCGGTCTGCTCGGTGCGGCCCGACGCGCCGACACCGCCGGACGCCCCGACCACCTGCCCGACCGATCGCTACGAACCCGCCTCGCCGGAACCGGGATCGTCTTGTTGGCGTTGCTCGGCACGGTGCTGTCGGCGTGGACGATGGCCGGAGAGTGGGCTCGATGAGGCGGGGTGTCGTCGTTTGGCGGGTGACCCTGGTGATGCTGGTGGCCCTGATCGGCCTCGGCCCGGTCGTGCCCGCGAACGCCCAGGAGGCCGACCCCAGCAGCAGTGCAAACCTGCAGACCCTCCATGATTGTCCGGCGGAAGCTTCGGTCCTCATGGTGCTGGCCGTCGCTCCCTCTGACCCGGCGCGCAGCCAGGTGCTCGGCGATCTCGCCGCTCAGTTGGCAGGCCTTCGCGATCGGCGCATCGACCTCTTGATCGGCTCGGCGGGCGCTGAGTTCCAGCGGGCAACGGCCTGGGAACAGGTGACACCGGCGAACGCGCCTCGTCTGGCCGAAGCGGTGGTATCTGCCGCCAGCTCCGATGTCGGCATTCTCGATCCGGCCGTGGTGGTGACCGCGGCGGTCGACGAGATCGCCCAGCAGACCGCCCGGTCAACCGACGGAGCGTGTGGGGTCATCGTGCTCGACCCGGGGACCTCGCTCGAGGTGGCCGGCACCGAGATCTCTGCTCCCGTGGGGCTCGCCGCGGTGGTCGTGTCACCAGAACGGGCGCAGATGGTGAGCGATCTGGCTGAGCTGACCGCGGTCATCGGCGGAGCCGGGACCCAAGTCGAGACCGTGGTCGCCTGCGCCGAACGAGCCTGCGACCAGGGCTCGCTCGACATAGAGCTGTCGCCGGTGCTGGGATCGTTCGCCATCACAGCTGTGTTGCCCAGCGACACCGCCACTCTCGAAGTCACCTTGCCGCGCGGGGTGAGCTTTCCGATTGCCGATCGCGTCGACGGCTCCATCAGCGCCGGGTCCTTCGTCATCGAAACGACGTGGGTGGGCCCCGACATGGTGCGGCTCAACGCCGAGGTGAGTCCCACCGAGACCGACTGGTCGGGGACCTGGACGGTCGCGGTGATCAACCCTGAGCCCGGCGTCGATGGCGACTCCACAGAGGCCACCATCATCTCCAGCGGATCAGTGGGGATCACTCCTCAGTTCACGGGATCTGTCCGGTTGGTGGCGGGACGCGCTGTCATCTTGAGGGCCGAGCTGGTCGATGCCAGGGGCAGGGTCATCGACCGGGCCGAAGCTCTCGAAGCCGTCAACCTCGTCGCTCGAGCCGTCGACCCCGGTGGCCAGGAACTCGACGCCATCGACATGGAACCGGCCACGGTCGGGGTTTGGAGCGGAAGCCTGGGCCTCGACGCCGATGTCGATCTCGACACGGTGACGCTCGAACTGGTGGCGACCATCGCGTCCGCCGACCTCGACTTGGCGCCGGCGGTGGCCGCAACGGAGGTCGATGTCCTCGCCGCCGAAGTCTGGCCCTCGATAGTCACCAACGAGATCAAGGTGCTCGCTGACTCAGGGTCCCAGGTCACCGAGGCGATCGAGGTCACCGCCGGGGTCGGGGTCGACGCCTGTGTGTGGATCGAAGACGCCGCGGTCGACCTCGGCGCGGCTGACGCCGCGGTCAGCCTCGCCGGTTTCGCCCGTTCGGCGGCGTCGTGCGTCCAGGTGCCAGCCGGCACCACGCCGGTCCTGCCGCTGACCATCGACCTGGGCGACGTGCCGGCCGGGGCGTATCAGGGTTCGGTGACGGTGGCCTACGGGCCGATGGGCGACGAGGCCTTCGACACCGTCGAAGTCGATTTGCTGTTCGAGCTCCGGACGCCGATCAACGTGGCCCGGCGCATCCAGATCACCGCCGGGATGACCATCATCGCCCTGGTGGTGCCGTTGCTGGCGCTCTGGTTGCTGGACTGGGTCAAGGCTCGGTTCCGGCCGTCGCGAAAGGCCGTGGCGGCCGAAGCCTGGATCGCGGTCTGGTCCGATGGCTCGATCTACCGGGTCGACACCGACGGCAGTCCCCTTCTGATGGGCAACGACGATTTCGTGCCCGCTGGCCTGTCTCGCTCGCGCCGCTTCCAGTGGCGCGGGTTGGAGCTGGGTGTCCGCAACCCCACCAGCCCGTTCACCCCGCCGGTGGCAGTGGTGAGTTCCCCGAACGGACCGGTGGTGGCGTCCATGGGCGGGGTGCTCGACGAGGAAAGCGTCGTCGGCCGGGTTCCGCTCACGCTGGCGCCGACCTGGATCTTCGAGTTGGCCACCGAGGCCACGCGCGAGGCGGCACTCGAACCCACCGCCCCCGACTTCTTCGCCTCTTACGGACGCCTCATTCTGATCCGCCCCACGATCGACGCGGCGCCGGTCGATATCTCGTCCCTTCCAGAGTTCGCCCGCCGATTGGCCCTCACCGTGCGAAGGGCGGCGCAGCCCGACACCGGCACCGCCCAAGAGATGCTCGATTTCGTCGAGGTCAACGCGTCGGCGCCACGCGATCTGCCTCGCCGCCTCGGTGCCGCGACCGAATCCGATGGCGATGGCGCCCAAAGCAGTGGTTTCGGCGCCGGGTTCAGCCCGCCGCCAGAACTCACCGAGCCTCAGCGGTCGGGGCTTCCGAGTGCCGATCCCTACGATTTTTCTGACCTCGCAGGCTTGTTCGCCAGCGACGACGAGCCCGATTCCGGCGAGCTGACCGGCGGCGACCCTGAGGCCGACACGTCAGTGGGGGACGACTCGGGTGAGGACGAATCAGGCGGGGAGGCTCCCGACGAGGCTGATCATCGCGGCGGCATCGACCTCGGCCCCACCGATCACTGGGACGACATCGAGGTCGAGACCACTGCCCGACACCGGGTGGTGCTGGAGGAGTCGGTCAACCCGGAGGCATTCCTCACCGACGGGGCGACACCCGAAGCCGAGGCCCCGGCGCCGGCCGAGCCGCCAGCCGATGCGCCGCCACCGGCCGATCCCCGGACCAGTTGGGCTCGACGGTCGAAACCGAACTGGCCTTCGATCCGCCGCCCGCAAGACCCCTGAACCGCCCGTTCCGGCCCGTGCTCTACGGCTGGCTCGGCGCTGGTTTCTCGCCGATGGGAGGATCAGCGATTGTTGGATCGGTGGTTGTGCCGGTGAGCGCCGATTCGATCACCTGGTGTCTCGACAGATACGTGGCCACGAACGCCTGGATGGTGGCGGCCGCGGGCAAGGCCAGCAGTGCCCCCACCACCCCCAACATGGCGGCCCCGGCGATGACCGCGCCGAAGGCCACCGCGGCGTGGAGGTGCATGGTGTGGGCACTCACCCTAGGCAAGAGGATGTAGTTCTCGATCTGTTGGTAGACGACCACCACCGCCAGCACCCACACGGCGGTGATGGGGTCGTCGAGCAATGCGATCAGGATGGGCAGGGCCCCGGCCAGGTAGGTGCCGACCACGGGAATGAACTGCGACATGACGCCGACCCAAAGGGCCAAGGGGAGGGCGAAGGGCACGCCGATCAGCGCGAAAGCCACCCAGTGGACAAGGGCGGCGACCGTGGCCAGCAGCACCCGGGAATAGATGTAGCCGCCGGTCTTGGTGATGGCGATCTCCCAGGCCCTCAACACCTCGCGTTGGCGATGCGGCGGTAGCACCGAGCACAGGTTGCGTCGCAGCTTGGGGGCGTCGGCGACCAGGTAGAAGGTGAACAGAAAGACGGTGAGCAACTGGAACAGGGTGCCGACGATGGTGCTGCTGATCTGGAAGATGTTGCTCGCCAGGGTGGTGGCGATGTCGTCGGCCCGACCTCCGGCCTGGAACTCGGCGATGAGCTCGGCCGCATCGAGTTCGAGATCGAACGTGCGGTTGACCCAGTTCTGGACCTGCTCGATGTAGTCGGGCATCCGGTCGATCAGGGCGATCACCTGGTCGATGAACAGTCGACCCATGAAGAACGAGAACACGGCGATACCGGCGATCACGGCCAAGAAGGTGAGGGCGGTGCCCAAGCCGCGTCGGATCCCACGATGTTCCATCCAGTTCACGGCCGGTTCGAGCGCGAAGGACAGGAACAGCGAAACCAAAAGGATGACCAACAACGACTGGAGGCGAGCCAACAACCATCCGAGGACGAACACCGAGACCAGCCCGACGAAGAACAAGACGATGGCGCGGGGGACCCACGACGGCATCGGCTCGTAGCGGACACGCGGGCGCCGCGGGGGATCGTCGACGGGAAGGTCAACCATGGTGGATCAGATCGTGAAAGCCATGTTGTCGAGGACGCGCCGCCCGAGTTCCTGATCTCCGACGATGCTCACCCGATCTTCCTGAATGGCACGCTCACCGCTCCAGCGTCCACACCCGAGAGCGTTGTAGGTCTCGGTGTCGAGATGGATCGTCACGTCGCGCATGGAAGGCTCGCGGTCGAGGATTCGGGCCCGACCGTCGACGAACACCGGCAGGATCATGGGCAATGAGCCGGTGATGTCGAACACCACCGTGGAGCCATCGGGGACGGCCGCCTTCTTGCCGACGACGTAGCCGAGCGCGTCGTTCACCTGGCGAATCGAGTGCGCCGCGATCGGGCCGTCGAGGTGACCCGGCCGGTTGGCGGCGCGGCGGATGTCCTGTTCGTGCTCCCAGCAGTCGAACACCCGGATCTCCATGAACCGGCGGTAGGGGCCAGGGCCAACCGGGGTGAATCCGACCTGGTCCCAGGCCTCGGGCGTCAGGGACTTGAGTTCGTCGAGACGTTGGCCGGTGATCCGTCTGAACTCAGCCAGCATCTCCTTAGGGGGTGTGGACCGGAAGGACGTGACCCACGCTTCGTTGGCCTCCCCGATGGGGTTGCGAACGTGGTCGCCGTGCGAAAGCAGGTCGGGGGTGGGGTCACCCGCCAGCATTCGCTCGGTGCCGACGATGTGGGCGACCACATCTTGCACGGACCAACCCGGGAGGTCGGTGGCCAGTTCCCACTCGGAGTCTTCGAGCGATCCCAGGAGTTCGGACAGAACCGCCCACTCCGTCTCGAGGAGCTCGACCACCGGTTCGCTCATCCAAGGACCCCTTCCCCCAGTTCGATGTTGTGCCGACGCTACCCGCTTGGCGGTGCAACACTCGGCCAGATGGAGCGATCCGTGATCCGCGCCAGGTTCCTGGAACAGGGCCATGTGGTGGTGCCCGGCGTGATCGATGACGCAACGGTGACCGAGCTCAGCGATTGGGTCGAGGCGCTGGCTCCCTACACGCCCGCCAACGGGGTCATGGCCATGAACCCCATGCTCGAACCCGCTCGGGCTTACGGATCAGATGCTCGCTTCTCGGATCTCGCCCGGGTCGTGCTCGACGCCGAGCCTGTGTGCTTCGGTGCCAGCTTCGTGGTCAAGCCCCCGCAGACAGGTTTGCCGGTGCTGTGGCATCAGGACGGCCATCCGTGGCGAGAGATGTGGGGGATCGAGGGGGCGATGACGCTGTGGGTCGCCATCGACCCGGTCACCCCCGAGCGTGGCGGGCTGGTCGTCATCCCAGGCAGTCACCACCTCGGGCTGCACCCGCTCGTTCCCTCTGCTGAGCTCGCCGACGACCCCGGGCCGAATGTGTTCGGCTGGGCTAGCGCGCCCGAGCTGGTCGAAGAGGCTCTGGCGCAAGGCGCGGCCGAACCGGTCACGCTCGCCCCCGGCGATGTCTCCATCCATCACCCCGCCCTGGTGCACGCCTCCAGCCCCAACACCTCGCCTCACCGCAGGGCAGTACTCGCCCTGCGTTACCGCCCCGCGACCCCCTGAACCCGCCGACTCCTAATCGCACGATCCGATCGCCTACCGCTCCGATCCTGCGATTAAGCGCCCCGCGCCGAATCGGCGTCGATTCGGCGCCGACCGCCGGGGGCTTGGGAGAGCAGCGCTCCGCGGCGGGGGTCAGCTCATCTGGAGGCCACCGATGTCGTCGGTGAGGGTGGCCCGGACCCGACGCAGGGTGGCGGACCGCAGGCGGGCCTTGGTGGCCGCCACCGCGCCGCGGCTCATGGCCGAGAGCCGACGGGCCTCGACGGTGGCTGTGGCGATCACGTCGTCGGCGGGCAGGTGCTGGTCGAGGTATCCCGCGGCGACGGCGCCCGCCGGGTCGTAGATCTCGCCCTGGATGGTGGCGCGGACGAGATGGTCGGTGGCCAGCCGGTCCCGGGCCATCTCGACCGCGAAGGTGGGAAGGGGCAAGCCGATGCCGACCTCGTTGAGTCCGATCTTGAAGTCACCCTCAGCCCCGAACCGGGTGTCGCAGGCGAGCAGGGCCAGTGCCCCGCCGGCCAGGGCATGGCCGGTGCAGGCCGCAACCGTGGGTTGGGGGTGGGCATAGAGCCGCAACAACCACTCGGCGCCGGCCAACACGAGGTCCTGCATGGGCTTGTCGCCCGCCGACATCACCGCCAGGTCGAAGCCGGCCGAGAACCGTCCGGGCCGACCGATGATCACCACGGCATCGGCGTCGGCCTGAGCCTGGTCGAGCCCTCCGTGGAGAAGCTCGAGGACGTGATGGGACAAGGCATTGGCCTTGCCATCGTCGAGGTGCATCAAGGCGACGCCGTCGTCGATGGTGATGGTGAGGGGCTCGGTGGTGCTCATGGTCAGCGACGCTACCCGACCCCGTTGGCGACGGGGCCAGGCGCGAACCCGCGGGTCAGGACGGGATGCTGGGGTCGCGGCGGGGAGGAGGCGGGGGCGGAGGTGGAGCGCTTCCCGATGTTCCGGCCCGACGGATCAGTCGACTCAGATCCGCCCGGCTGATGACCCCGACCAGGCACATACGGGTGTCGTACACCACGATCTCGGGCCGGCCTTCGGTGTCCATGCGGTCGAGAACGGTGATGAGGGGATCGGTGGTCCAAGCCGTGGTGAGCTGGGCGATGGGCACCGCGATCTCGTGCAGGGTGACCTCCCCCCGACGGTTGGGCGAGACGCGTTTGATGTCGTCGAGAGTGACGACCGACCGCAAGACGCCGTCGTGCTCGCGCACCACGAAAGCAGTGTGGTCGCCGCCGTCGCCCAGGACCGCGACGAGGCCCTCGACGGTGAGCCACTCGTCGACCACCGGCGGATCGGGCCGGGCGGCCTCGACGGCGGTGATGCCAGCCAGTGAGTGGCGGGTGACCGCGGTTTGGCCCTCGGACCGGGCTGATCGCCAGATGAACCAGCCGACGATCGCGGTCCACAGGGCGAAGGTTCCGTCCCGGTACAGCAGTTCCCACGCGGCATAGGCCATGAGGGCGCCGCCGAGGAGCTGACCGGCGTTGGCGGCTCCGAGCCTGGCTTTGGTCCGGTCGCCCGTGCGCCACCACCAGACCGCAGCGAGGATGCGGCCACCGTCGAGCGGCGCGGCGGGAACCGAGTTGAACACCGCCAGCACCAGGTTGATCAGCGCCAGCCACAAGAACACGTCCTGGATCAGCGGTGACGCTCCCAACTGGTCACCCGTCCACGACAAGACCCAGAATCCGAGCGCCAGAATCGCGCTCGACAAAGGGCCGACTCCGGCGATCTGAAACTCAGCCGACGGTGTCGTGGGCTCGCCTCGTAGCTGAGCGACACCGCCCAGGAACCACAGGGTGATTCCCTCGACCCCGATGCCGTGGCGGCGCGCCACGACGGCGTGAGAGAGCTCGTGGATCAATATGGACATGAAGAACGCCAGCACGGTTACCCCGGCGGCGAGCCAGTAGGAAAGACGGCCATGGTCGGGGGTCGTGTTGGGGTACTGCCCCTCGGCCAGACCCAAGGTGAAAACTGCGGCCACCACCAGCAGGCTCCATGAGATACCCACCGGAACCCCGGCGATCTTTCCCAGCCGGATACTGGCTGACTCCACACGTCCTCCTCGACGACCACGCCTGGTCGCATCGGTTCAGGCTACCGGCCTGGCGGGTTCAGCCGACATGACGTGAGGAGTGAGAGGGCGCGGTCAACCCCTGCTGCGCCGGGCCTATCGTGGGTCGATGTCCTGTCGCACCCTGCCTTACGCCCGATCTTGAACTGGTACCGGAGGTCGAACTGGCGTCATCTGGCGGTGGCCCTGGCGGTGGTGCTTTTGGCCGGGGCCTGCGGCGACGACTCGCCACGCGCTGAACTCGATCTCAACCAGTGGGTCGACGGGTCGTCGTCGCCGGACTCAGACGGTCCCGTGGGCCAGGGGTCGGGGACCGTCGACGACGTCGAGGCCATCGACTGGGACCGGTCCAGCTCAATCCATCGGGCCGTGATCGAAGTGCCACTCGACCACGACGACCCCACCGGCGAGAGCATCGAGCTTGCCTTGGCCCGGCTCCCGGCGGGCGATCCCGACCAGCGCATCGGCGCCATCCTTGTGAACCCCGGCGGCCCAGGTGGCTCCGGCCTCGACATCGCCTTCGCCTTCACGTTCATGTTCGGTGCCGACCTACGCGAACGCTTCGACATCGTCACATGGGATCCCCGGGGTGTCGGACAGAGCACCAGCGTCCGCTGCGGCGACGGCGAGCTGATGGATCGTTTCGTGGCGCTCGACCCTGTGCCGCCCACCCCGGCGGACCGGGCCGAGGCCGAACGGGTCACCCAGGAGTTCGTCGCCGCCTGCGAGGCCGACAGCGGGCACCTGCTTCCTCACCTGCACACCCCCGCTTCGGCCCGCGACATGGACCACATCCGCCAAGCTCTCGGTGAGGAGCAGATCAGCTACGTGGGCTTCTCCTACGGGACCCTCCTCGGGGCCACCTACATCGAGCTCTTCCCCGAGCGGATCCGGGCCTTCGTGCTCGACGGGGCGTACTCGCGCTCGATCAGCCTCACCGACCTGGGTGCCGGACAGGCCGTCGGATTCGAGAACTCGGTCGAGCGGTTCTTCACCTGGTGCGAGGACAAGGGTTGCAGCTTCGCCAAGGGAGACACAGGCGCCGAGTTCGATGCCCTGATGGAGGCGATCCGATCATCACCATTGGCGACCGACGATCCCGACGGCCGGGACCTCACCGTTGGGCTGGCCTGGACCGGGGTCATCGTCGCCATGTACTCACCCCAGATGTGGCCCCAACTCGACGGTGCCCTCGCCGACGCCAGATCCGGCGACGGAACGGGGCTGTTGATGCTGGCCGACCTCTACAACGAACGTAGCCAGGGAGGCCGGTACTCCAGCCAGCACTACGCCTTCCCGGCGTACAACTGCATGGACTCCCCCCAGGCCACCGAGGCCGAGGAGCAGGAGGCGGTCGAAGCGGTCCTGGCCGCCGCCCCCCGGGTCGGACCCGTCTTCGTCTCGCTTCCCGGCCCGTGTGAGTACTGGCCGGTGCCGCCGGTTGGCACCAATGAGCCGTTCTCGGCTCCTGATGCGCCACCGATACTCGTGGTGGCCACCACTGGCGACCCCGCCACCCCGTACGCGTGGGGGGTACGCCTCGCCGCCGAACTCGAGTCGGCCACGTTGTTGAGCGTCGAGGGCGACGGCCACACCGCCTACGGCAGCGGTAACCGATGCGTCGACGACCTCGTCGAGGACTACCTGATCACCACCACCATCCCCGCGGGCGAGCTCACCTGCTGACGCGGTTCCGCGGCGGACGCTCGGCGGGTGCCGCGATCACCCGTGAGGTTCGGTGACGAAGTCGATCAGAGACTCGACCGCTCCCACCAGTGGTGCCTCCAGGTCTCGATAGGAGCTGACTCGGCCGAGGACCTGCTTCCAGAAGCGGCCCGGCTCTTCCACCCCGAGGCGCCGGCAGACGCCGTCCTTCCAGGACTCGCCCCGGGGCACCTCGGGCCAGGCGTCGATGCCGATGACCGACGGGCGGATGGCTCCCCACACGTCGATGTATGGATGACCGGTGACCAACACGTCGGGATGGTCGACCGCCGCCGCGATCCGCGCCTCCTTTGACCCGTCGACCATGTGGTCGAGCAGCACGCCGAGACGGCGTCCGGGACGCGGCCCGAAAGCTCTCACCACCTCGACCAGGTCGTCCGCCCCGTCGAGACGTTCGACGACGATGCCCTCGACCCGCAGATCGTCGCCCCACACCTTCTCGACCAGCTCAGCGTCGTGGATCCCTTCGACCAGAATGCGGCTGGCCCGGGCGATACGTGCGGGGGCGCCGGGTACCGCGATCGAACCGGATGCGGTGATGGCGGTCGGGGCCTCGGGGGCGGACCGTTTGACCACCAGGGTGCACGGCTCGCCGTCGACGGCGAAGGCCCCATCGGCCAGGCGCAGCAGGTGGTCGCGCCCGTTGCGGTCGCGGATGGTGATGCGGTCGGCGCTGACCTCGACCACCGCTCCGACCGCTCCCGACGGGCGGTGCTCGACCACCATCCCCGCCCTCACCGCCAGGCGGGGAAACTCCCGCGGACGGCGGCGGGGGCCGTCGATGTCGAACGGTTCGGGCGACAGGTGGCGGGGCCGGTTCATGGACGACCGAGCGTAGGGCTTCCACCCGGGCTCAACTACCGTGCGCCCCGTGATCCTCGTCGACTGCGACCGCATCTCGCTTCATCGCCCCGGTCGCCCCCTCTTCGACGACCTCTCGGTCACGGTCTCGACCGGCGATCGCCTCGGTGTCGTCGGCCTCAACGGCACCGGCAAGTCGACGCTGTTGCGGGTGCTGGCCGGTCTCCAGGAGCCCGAGAGCGGCACGATCCGTCGGGGGCGGGGCGCCCGGGTGGCGATGCTCGACCAGGAGGCGGCGCTGCCTGCCGGTACCGCGCTGGAAGCGGTCGGCGATTCGTGGGAGGCCGCCGCCGTGCTCGACCGGGTCGGCATGGGCGCTCACGCCGACAGGCCCATCGACCAGCTCTCAGGTGGGCAGCGCAAGCGGGTGGCCCTGGCCCGGGCCCTGGTGACCGAGTGCGACCTGTTGATTCTCGACGAGCCCACCAACCACCTCGACATCGACGGCATCGCCTGGTTGGAGGACCGTCTGGCCCGCTTCGCCGGGGGCCTGGTGATGGTGACCCACGACCGCCACGTTCTCGACCGGGTCACCACCCGCATCCTCGAGCTCGACCGGGGCTCCGGATATGTCCACGACGGGGGCTACGCCGGCTATCTCGAAGCCAGGGCCGAGCGCGAGGAGCGGGCCACCACCGCCGAAGCAGTCCGCAAGAACCTGGCCCGGACCGAGCTGGCCTGGCTGAGGCGCGGCGCTCCGGCCCGGACCCGCAAACCCAAGGCTCGCATCGAGGCCGCCACCGCCTTGGTCGAAGGGCGGGCGCAGGCCGCGGCCCGTGCTGGTGACCTCGACCTACACATGGGTACTCCCCGTCTGGGCGACAAGGTGGTCGATCTGCACGGGGTCGGTCACCGGTTCGGAAGCGAACCGTGGTTGTTCCGGGGGGTCGATCTGGCTCTCGACCGGCGCGAGCGCCTGGGAGTGGTGGGGGTGAACGGCACGGGCAAGTCGACGCTCCTCGACATAATCGCTGGACGGATCGAGCCGGTCGAGGGTGCGGTCGAGGTGGGCACGACGGTGCAGCTCGGCTACTACGACCAGCTCACCCGCCAGCTCGATCCAACCGCTCGCGTCCGTGAGGTGGTGGCTGGCCCTCATCGTGAGCCTGACTGGACCGACGCCCGGTTGCTCGAAGCGTTCTGGTTCGACTCCGACGCCCAGTGGGCCCCCGTCGAGTTGTTGTCGGGCGGCGAGCGCCGACGTCTTCAGCTGCTCACGGTGCTGGCGGCCAAGCCCAACGTCCTACTGCTCGATGAGCCCACCAACGATCTCGATCTCGACACGTTGCGCACACTGGAGGACTTCCTCGACGACTGGCCCGGCGCCCTGGTGGTGGTGAGCCACGACCGAGCGTTCCTGGAGCGCACGGTTGCCGACGTGATCATCCTCGACGGAGCGGGCCGGGCCGGTCGACGCCCGGGGGGTTATGCGGCGTGGGAGGAGGAACGGCGGGCGGCGCGCCAGCCCGGCCAGGCGGCGAAAGGCGCTCCGACCGCAAAGCACGCCCGCGGTGCGAAGCCCGGCACCAACACCTCGTCGGGCGAGAACCGGCGTTCTCGCTCGACCGTCCGCCGGGAACTGCAGGCCGCCGAGCGGGAGGTGGCCCGACTCGAAACCCGGCACGAAAAGCTCACCGCCGAGGTGGCAGCGGCTGGTTCGGACCACGAGGAACTGGCTCGCCTCGGGGCCGAGTTGGCCGAGGTCGACCACGCGAGGAGACAAGCCGAGGACCGATGGCTCGAGCTGTCCGAGGAACTCGACGGCTGACCCCGCAGTGGAGCGGCTAACGGCCGGGGTCGTGGAATCGCAGGGCGGCTTCGACTCCGGCGACGAAGCGGTCGACATCGTCGGCGGTGGTGGCGACATGGGTCATCCACCGAACGGTGTTGGTGGCTCGGTCCCAGTACCAGAAGAACGACCATTCCTGCAGCAGCTCGATGCAGGCGCGGGGTAGTCGTACGAAAACGGCGTTGGCTTGAGGCTGCCCCACCAGCTCGACCCCATCGATGCGTCCGGCCCGCTCGGCCAGGGCCGCGGCCATGGCGTTGGCGTGGGCGGCCTGGTTCAGCCAACGGTCGTCGTCGAGCAACGCCAGCATCTGCACCGCCACGAACCTCGTCTTGGAGGGGAGCTGGCCAGCCTGCTTTCTCACGAAGCGGGCGTTGGTGGCGAGCTCGGGGCGCAGGTACAGGACTGCCTCGCCGTACATGGCCCCGTTCTTGGTGGCTCCCCACGTCAGGACGTCGACGCCGGTGTCGGCCACCATGGTCGCCAGATCGGTGCCGGTCGCGACCAGAGCGTTGGCGATCCGCGCCCCGTCGACATGCAGGAGCATCCCGCTGGCATGGGCCCGCTCGGCGAGGGCTCCGATCTCGTCGGCGGTGTAGACCGTCCCGAGTTCGGTCGCCTGGCTGATCGACACGACGCCCGGTTGGGGATGGTGCTGGCTGCCCAACCACTCAGCCCGGCGATCGATCGCGCCGGGCGACAGCTTCCCGTCGGGGGATGGTTCGGTCAGGAACATCGACCCCGTGAAGCGGGCCGGGGCCCCGCATTCGTCGGTGACGATGTGCGCCGACTCGGTGCAGATCACGGCCTGCCATGGCTGAAGGATCGAGGCCAACCCCACCACGTTCGCGCCGGTTCCGCCCCAGCAGGTCAACACCTCGACCGGCTGGTTCAGCAGTTCGGTGAACCTTTCGGTCAGTTGAGCGCTCCACCTGTCGGCCCCGTAGGCCATCGCCGCTGGTGTGTTGGCGGCGACGAGTGCTTCCATCACCTCGGGGGCCACCCCGGCGGTGTTGTCGCTGGCGAATGACGCCTCGGGTGCCGCGGGCATGGAATCAGGGAGTCTCACGGTCGGACTCTACGAGATGAATGCCTGAGGGTCGTCCTCGTCGGCTGGGGTTCGGCGGGGTAGGAAGGACCCATGAGCGACACCATCACCGTCACCTCCCCCTACGACGGACGTGAGTTGGGCCAGGTCCCTGCCATGGCGCCGGAACAACTCGACCGAGCGGTGGCCAAGGCGGCCGCGCTGCACAAGGGGCCGGTCATGCCCGCCCACGAGCGGGCCGAGATTCTCGACCGGGCGGCGGCTGGGATCGCCGCCGATCCTGACCGCTTCGCAAGCGTCTTGTCAGCCGAGGCGGCCAAGCCGATCACCACGGCCCGGGCCGAGGTGGCCCGGGCGGTTGACACCTTTCGTTTCGCCGCCGCCGTGGCCCGCACCCACACCGGCGAGATGGTGCCGATGGACGCCAGTTCGGCGGGGGAGGCGAAGCTGGGTTTTGTCCTTCGTGTCCCGATCGGAGTGGTGCTCGGGATCTCCCCGTTCAACTTTCCGTTGAACCTGGTGGCCCACAAGGTCGCTCCGGCCATCGCTGCCGGTTGCCCGATCGTGCTCAAGCCGGCCTCGGCCACCCCGCTGACCGCCCTGGCTCTCGCCGACCTGTTGGTTGACGAATGCGGCCTACCGGAGGGTTGGCTGCAGGTGGTGACGTGTTCGGGAGCGGCAACCAACCGCCTGGTCGAGAACCCCGATGTGGCGTTGGTGAGCTTCACCGGGTCGCCCGAGGTGGGGTGGGGGATTCGTCAACGGGCACCGAAGAAGAAGGTTGGTCTCGAGCTGGGGAACAACACGCCGGTGATCATCGAGCCCGACGCCGATTGGGCGACCGCGGCGGCCAAGATCGCCGCCGCCGGCAATTCCTACGCCGGTCAGTCGTGCATCTCGACCCAACGCGTCTATGTCCATGTCGACATCGCCAACGACTTCACCGAGCGCCTGGGTGAAGAGGTGGCCAAGCTGGTCGTCGGGGACCCGGCCGACGAGGCCACCCACCTGAGCGCCTTGATCAACGAATCCGAGACCGAGCGGGTAAAGGAATGGGTCGACGAGGCGGTCGAGGCCGGGGCGTCGTTGGTCACCGGCGGAACCCGCAGCGCCGCCTCCGAGGGTCGGGCAATGCTCATGCCCACGGTGCTGGCCGATGTGGCCCCGCACATGAAGGTGAGCGCCCGGGAGGTGTTCGGCCCCGTGGTCGGGGTGGCCACCTACCGCGACCTGACCGATGCGCTGTCCCAGGCCAACGCCACCGACTACGGCCTTCAGGCCGGCATCTTCACCGCCGACCTCGACGCTGCTCTCAGGGCGGCCCGCACCCTCGACTTCGGAGGGGTCACCGTGAACGAGGTGCCCACCTGGCGGGCCGACCAGATGCCCTACGGGGGTGTGCGTGACTCCGGCAACACCCGGGAGGGCCCGGCCTACGCTGTCGATGAGATGACCGAGCGCCGTCTGGTGGTGATCCACTCACCCCTGTGACTCAACCGCCTGGGTAGCGATCGGGCGCCCTACAACCCCACCATCGGCTGGTTCACCGCCGTTCGCAGGGGTGCGGCTGGCGCCTGAGCCCCTACCGGTAGGCTCCTGCGCGGTGTCCACTGAGCTCGGCGAACCGATCCCACCAAAGGGTTCTACCGTCCCCGCGGGTCGGGTGCTTCTCGTGGTCGTCATCGGCTTGGTGCTCGCCGCGTTGGTCAATGCCGACAGCCTGGTCGAACGAGCTGAGCGCAAGCCCTTTGGTTGGTCGCGCGACCTCTCGCTGGCGGTGTGGGAGCCCGTGCAGGACGTGAGCCATTTCCTTCACCTCAACCGGCCCCGTCAGTGGGTCGACGATCTCACCGGTCGGGCCGACGGCCGCGGCGACAGCGACTTCGAGTTCCCCCCGGTGGCGGCTGGCCCCGAAGACTCTCCTGGGTCCGACGGGTCTGGTTCCGACGACGACGACCCGAAGTCGCCCGCCGACGGCGACGATTCCACCGCCCCCACGACCTCGACCACCACGACGACCGCGCCTCCTCCTCCTGAGCTGAGGACCCCTACCGCTGAGTCCCCTTTGCGGGTGTGGGTGGGCGGCGACTCCATGTCGCAGGTGTTCGGCCAATCGCTGGTGTCGTTCATCGGCCAGACCGACCTCATGACCAGCACCCTCGACTACCGGATATCCACGGGTCTGACCCGGCCCGACTTCTTCAACTGGCCGGCTCACCTCCACTCAGAGATGGAACGGCTCGACCCCGAAGCGGTGGTGATCATGTTCGGGGCCAACGACTCCCAAGGGCTGGAAACCCCCGAAGGCGAGATCTTCCAGCCGGGCGAAGAAGGCTGGATCGCCGACTACCGCCGTCGGGTGGCGGGCACCATGGATCTCCTGCGGGACCCCGACGGCGACCGTCTGGTCTATTGGGTGGGCCAGCCCATCATGCGCAGCGCCTCGTTCTCCGAGCGCATGGCCACCCTCAACACGATCTATCAGGAAGAAGCGGCTACCCGGCCCTGGATCCACTACGTCGACACCTACTCGATGTTCGCCAACTCGGCCGGGGCCTACGAGGCCTTCCTTCCGGGTGTCGACGGCACGGTGCAGGACCTGCGCCAGGGCGATGGCATCCACCTGTCCCGCCCTGGCGGCGACCTGCTGGCGCGCCGAGTCCTCGACCTCATCGAAGCCGACGCCAACCTCCCTCTACCAACGGCGTCGACGTCCAGGTGAGGACCTACAGCACTACGAAGTTTCAGAGCAACGGCAACTGGGCTCCGATCCAAGTTGATGAAGCGAGGCACTGGGGATGAGCATCGCCAATCTCGCGAATCGCATCCTCAGTAGCGGCCAATGGTGCCTCCGAGCCTTTTTAGTAGTCACCGGGCTCGCATTAGTCACCAGTGCTTGCGGGGTGGGGGGTTCCGAGGTCCAGGGCCTGGGTGGAGATAAAGAGGATTGCCCTCCATATGTCTCACCAAGAGATACCTACGGCTACTTCGCTGCCGGGACGAACTGGTGGGTTGTGGAGGATGCACAGTTGCTGACGGATGATGCACCTGGGGTTCCTAAGGATTTGGCCGAGGCGGCGAGACAGCGATCCGATCCCTCCGGCAGGGGCCCCTACGTCGTCGTAAATATTCAAGGACGTGCTTTGAGTGGCGTCATGGTGGAACAGGCGACGGTATCGGCGGTCTTGGGCGAACCGATGCAGGCTGCGCTGGAACGTGGTGCGGAGGTGTGGATTTCCGTTCGCCAGAATGAGGGCGGCGAGTCCCGCATACAGGATGTGGCGTTCTTTGACCACGATGGCCGAGTGACATTCGCCTGGGACTGCTCCGGGCATATCGCCGGAGGGGTCCATGCTGCGCACGAGAGCATCAAGGAAGAGTTTGCTGACAGCGAAGTTATCGTTCCCCCCACAGAACGAGACCTTCTCGCCGAGGTTATCCGAGCGCCCGATGGTCAGCTCGCGCGTACGTGGAGATCGCGTACTGACGCTACCGACACGGTCACCTAGTGGGACCTACCCGAAAACCGCCGGCCCATTGATGATCCCGACGATCCGTCGGCTGGCCAAGGCAATGCTCGTCGAGAGCGTCGGCCCGGTCGTGAGCAATGGCCACGGAACGTGGCCTTCGGAACTAGAACTAGAACTGGAAATAGATGAAGGGTGCGACGCCTTCGGGGCCGAAGGCATCGATGGCCGCCAGGCCCACCGCCGTGGCCATGGCATAGACCGCGAGGGGAGTCGCCGCCAGCACCCGCTCGCCGGTGCGAGCCACCTGGGCGGGCATGAACTGGACGGCGAGACTGGCCGCGATGGTGGCGACGAGCAGTGGGGTCACGAGCGGCCCGGTGCCGCCGGCGGTAGCGATTTGGCCCACCACATCAAGCGCCAACGAGAAGGTCTCGGCCCGGAAGAAGATCCAGGCAAAGCACACGAGGTGGAAAGTGAGCAGCCACTTGCCGGCGGCGACCACCGCTGGAGGAAAGCCCCGTGACTGCCAGCCCTGGCGCACTATCCGTTCGGCCACCAGGTAGGTGCCGTGCAGCGCTCCCCACACGATGAAGGTCCAAGCGGCGCCGTGCCACAAGCCGCCGAGGAGCATGGTCAGAAACAGGTTGCGGTAGACGAATCCGGTGGAGCCCCGGTTGCCGCCGAGGGGGATGTAGAGGTAGTCGCGTAGCCAGCGCGACAACGTCATGTGCCAGCGGCGCCAGAACTCCTGGATCGACAACGAGCGATAGGGGTTGTCGAAGTTCTGGGGGAACCGGAAGCCGAGGAGGAGGGCGCATCCGATGGCGATGTCGGTGTAACCGCTGAAGTCGGCGTAGATCTGGATGGCGTAGCCATAGACCGCGAACAGGTTCTCGAGAGCACTGAACTCACCCGGGTTGGCGAACACCGGGTCGACGATGTTGGTGGCCATGAAGCTCGAGATCACGACCTTCTTGAACAGACCACGAAAAATGAGCCGGAACGCTTCTGGCATGCGTACGTGGCGAGGGTCGGGCCGGTTCTCAAGCTGGGGGGCGAACTCCGAAGGCCGCACGATGGGCCCCGCCACCAACTGGGGAAAGAACGCCAGGAACACTCCGAAATCGAGCAGGGACATGGGCCTGATCTCGCCCCGGCCTAGATCGATCACGTAGCTCATGGCCTGGAAGGTGAAGAACGAGATACCGACCGGGAGGATGATCTCGAGCAACGGTGGGGTGACACCGAGCCCTAGCCGGTCCGACATCGAGATGAACGATTCGACGAAGAATCCGTAGTACTTGAAGAAGCCCAGGACCCCGAGGTTCACCGCCACCGCCGTGGCGACCACGGCCCGGCTGGCGGTGGTCTTTGACCCGTCGGAGGCGAGGGCTCTGACCGTGGCCGAACCAAAGAGGTGATTCACCACGATCGACGCCAGGATCAGGGCGACGAAGCGAAGGTCCCAGTAGGCGTAGAAGTACAGGCTGGCGCCCAGCATGAACAGCCGCCAGGCCAGATCGAAGGGACGCAGCACCCAGTTGGCGACGAAGGTCACCACGAAGAACAGCGCGAACGCGACGGTGGGGAACAGCACTCAGGTCAGATCCGGAGCACGGTGGCAGTGACGACGGCACCCGAGGATTCGCTCACGTCCCGAATGCTAGGCCCACGGTGAACCCTCCAGAGTCGTCACCCCTGTGAAAAACCGACCTTCGCCGGTAGTATTCGGAGCATGGCTGCTGAGACCACTACGACCGTTCCCGAGACCGACCTCGACGAGGCGACCGTCAGCGACGATGTCATCATCACCGTCACCGACTCGGCCCGCGAAAAGGTGCTCGAGATCCGCAGTGCCGAGGAAGATCCCGAGACCTTGGGTCTGCGGATCGAGGTGGTGGGTGCCAGCGGCGTCGAGTACGCCTACGACCTCGCGTTCGAGTCGATCTCCGAGGCCGCCGAGGGCGATTCGGTGGTCACCACCGATGGGCTCACGGTGATGGTTCCCGCCGACAGCATCGACAAGATGCGCGGCGCCACCCTTGACCTGCCCACCAACGCCGATCAGGGCGGCATGGTCATCCGCAACCCCAACCGTCCCGATCCTCTCGCTGGGGTCGAGCTCGACCTTCACGGCGACATCGCCCAGAAGGTGACCCAGCTCCTCGAGCAGGCGGTCAACCCGATGCTCGCGGCCCACGGTGGTTTCACCACGCTGGCCGGCGTCGAGGACACCAAGGTGTTCCTCTCGATGGGAGGCGGTTGCCAGGGTTGCGCGGTCAGCGCCATGACCCTGCGCCAGGGCATCGAGGCCCAGATCCGAGCGGCCATCCCCGAGGTCACCGAGATCGTCGACGTCACCGACCACGACGCCGGTACCAACCCGTACTACACCTGATCCCCGTCTTCGCTCGGAGCGAGTCGGCCTCAGGCGGCGCGTGCTGACCGGATGGACCACGCCGTAGACACGGCGAGCATCATCGTCAGGACCGCCCACGATCCCCAAGGGATGGCCTGGCCCAGCCATGGGTCCTGAATGGCCCGTACCGCGTAGGTGAGAGGCAACAGTTCGGCCAGCTTCTGCATGGCGTCCGACATCACCGCGGGCGGCGGACCGGCCCCCGACAGCAACCACATGGGGAAGAACAACAGCATGCCTATGGCCTGGGCGGCACGGGCGGTGCGGGCCAGGTTCCCGATCAGAAAGCCCAGCGCCAAAAAGGCGAAGGTGGCGAGGACGAAGCCCGCCAGCGCCGCGGCCGGACGCTCGGGCGGGTTGGTGTCGTAGACGACGGTGCCGACGGCTACCAACAGAACCGCCCCGCCCGCCGCCAACACGAACGACACCAGGGTCTGGGCGCCGAACAGGGTGGTCGGCGGAACCGACGACGCCCGCAGCCGTCGCAGCACCCCTCGTTCGCGGTAGGTGGTGACATGGACCGCCAGGGCCACCAGGCTCAAGGCTGCGATGACCACGGCCAGGTAGCTGGCGAGGTAGTAGTCGACTGGTCGGGCCGACTCGAAGTCGACCGTCGGGTAGCTGCCGAACACCCCGGCCAGGACCACCAGGACCACCACCGGGAAGGCGAAGGTGAACAGCAGCCCTACCGGCTCGCGCCCGAACAACTTCAGCTCGACCCAGGCCAACTTGCCCCACAGCCTCATGGATGTCCCTCGGCCGGTGGCGCGGTCAATTCCAGGTACACGTCTTCGAGCGACCGGTGTTCGGCCCGCAGGTCATCCGGGACGATCCCGGAGTCGACGAGGCGGGCCGCCACCAACGCGAGGACCGGACCGGTCCCCACCACCTCGACCTGAAGCCCGTTGCGGACGACCGCTTCGACCCCGGCGATCGACTCAAGGTCGGGCAGTTGGGCAACGGTCGTACTGAACCGCACCGTGACGGCGTCGCCTCCCATCCTCGCCAGTTCGGTCGGGGTCCCCTGGGCCACCAGCCGTCCGTGGTTGATGATGGCGGCCCGATCGCAAAGACGCTCGACTTCATCCATGTGGTGGGTGACCAACACCACGGTGGCTCCGTCGTCGCGCACCCGGCGGATGAGATCCCAGGCCACCCGTCGGGCCGCCGGGTCGAGCCCCTGGGTCAGCTCGTCGAGAAACACGAGCTCGGGCCGATTGACCAAAGCCAAGGCGACGAATAGTCGCTGGCGCTGACCACCCGACAGCGACGCGAACGACGACCGGGCGACACCGGCCAGACCCCAGGTGTCGAGGACATCTCGCCAGTCAGGTCCATCGGCCCGCACGGCAGAGAACAGGTCGAGCGCCTCCCACACCCGCATCCGATCCGGCAGGGCCGACTCCTGGAGTTGCGATCCGAGGCGCGGCCGTAGGTTCCGCTGATCGCGGTCGGGGTCGAGCCCCAGGACCCGCAATCGGCCACCGTCGGCGCGTCGGAGGCCCTGGAGGCACTCGACGGTTGTGGTCTTGCCCGCCCCGTTGGGGCCGAGAATTCCGAAGATCTCGCCCGCCTCGACCTGCAGAGAGACGCCATCGACCGCCGTCACCTCGCCGTAACGCTTGACCAGCCCTTCGACCTCGATTACCGCCACGGTCGGGTTTCGGGCTCAGCCGGCCCGACGGCGGCGGACCTCAGCGGCGATGCCTTCGGCGTCGAGCCCGAGCTCGGCCAGGATCACGTCGGGTTTGGCGTGGGGAATGAACCGGGTCGGGACCCCGAGAACCGCCACGGGCGGGGCGGTGACGCCCCCGGCCTGGGCGTTCGCATCGACGGCATCGGCGATGAGAGAACCTGCCCCACCATCGCGGTAGCCGTCCTCGATCGTGACCACCAGGGGGTGAGCAGCGGCATCGGCGATCATGGCGGGGTCGAGAGGAGTGACCGCCCGAGGGTCCCACACCGTGGCCTCGATACCTTCGGCGGCCAACAACTCGGCGGCTCCGAGCGCGGCCTCGAGCATCTTGCCCACCCCGATGAGGCACACGTCGGGGCCTTGGCGCCAGCGGCGGGCGCTGAAACCGATACCGAGCTCGTCGGCGGTGACGTTGCGCGCGGCCGTCTTGGGCCAACGGATGGCGACCGGACCGCTGGCGATCGAGATCGCGTCGTGGAGCATGGCCTGTAGCTCCTGGTACGACGACGGCGCCAGGACGGTCATCCCTGGAACCTTGGTGAGCAGCACCATGTCGAGCACGCCGTGGTGGGACGGCCCGTCATCGCCGGTGACCCCGGCCCGGTCGAGACAGAAGATGACCTTCTGGCCGTGCAGGGCCACGTCGAGGTTCACCTGGTCGATGGCCCGGGTGAGGAACGTGGAGTACACCGCGAACACCGGGACCAAGCCGCCCATGGCCATACCGGCTGCCGAGGTGACCGCGTGCTGTTCGGCGATTCCGACATCGATCATCCGCCCGGGGAAACGTTCGGCGAAGGGCAGCAGTCCGGTGGAGTCGGGCATGGCGGCGGTGATGGCCACCAGCTCGGGGTGTTCCTCGCCGGCCTTTATGAGCGCCTCGGTGAAGGCGGCGGTGTAGCTGCCGGGCTTGACTCCGCCGATGTCGTGCAGGTTCTTGATGTGGTCGTTCTCGGCGGGGGCGTAGCCTCGGCCCTTCTGGGTGACCACATGGATGATCTGGGGGCCCTGGCGCTCGGCGGCGTGACGCAGCACCTTCTCGAGCTCACGGATGTCGTGGCCGGGAAAGGGTCCGTAGTACTGAAGCCCGAGCTGTTCGAACAAGGTGACCGGCTCGGTCCAGAACTCGCGCGCGGCGGTGCGGGTGGCGTTGTAACCCCGTTTGAGGAACCGTCCGAACAGGGGGATGCGACGCAGGATCCGTTCGAGCCGGGTGCTCTCCCGGACATAGAGGGGGTTGGCGCGCAGGCGATTGAGCGACTCGCCCAGGCGCGACACGGTGGGGGCGTAGGAACGGCCGTTGTCGTTGAGGACGATGATGGCGTCGCGCCCGCTATGGCCGAGGTTGTTCAACCCCTCATAGGCCATCCCCCCCGTCATCGAACCGTCGCCGATCACCGCGATGACGCGTCGGCCGTCGCCGCCTTCGGCTTGTTGGGCGGTGGCCAGGCCGTGGGCGTAGCTGATGGCGGTGGAGGCGTGGCTGTTCTCGATCCAGTCGTGGGGCGACTCGTCGCCGCTGGGATACCCGGAGAGGCCGCCCGCCTGGCGCAGACCGGAGAATTGGTCGCGGCGGCCGGTGAGGATCTTGTGTACGTAGGCCTGGTGGCCGGTGTCCCACAGCAAGATGTCGTCGGGTGAGCGAAAGACCCGGTGCAGAGCGATGGTGAGTTCGACCGCGCCGAGGTTCGAGCCCAAGTGGCCGCTGCCGGTGGTGTTGACGGCATCGACCACGAATTCACGGATCTCGGTGGCTAGTTGGTCGAGCTGGGCGTAGGTGAGGTCGGTGAGGTCGTCCGGTGAGTCGATCCCGGCGAGCAGGGCCCGCGGCTCGGAAGTGGGGAGATCAGGACGAGGAGCCACAATCGAAACGGTAGCCCTACAACCTCGAAGCGGCACGTCGGCAGGTAGGCGAGTGTGCTTGTCTCAGCCCCCGTTCGGCCTCAGGTTGGGGCGGGCTCAGGGGTCTCGGCGTCGATCTCGCGCGCGATGCGACGCTCGTTCCATTGGGCCACCCGCGACCCGAGCTGGTAGCCCACGGCCAGGACCACCGCGCCGCCGACCGCGTCGAGCCAGAAGTGGTTGGCGGTGACGACGATGGCGAACAGGGTCGCCGCCGGGTAGAGGGCGGCGAGGAACCGGGTGAATCCGTGGCGAACACGGGACCATAGGGCCAACGCACACCACGCTGACCAGGCGAAATGCAGGCTGGGCATGGCGGCGTACTGGTTCGAGACCTTGGCCATCGCGCCCTCGTTGAACGACCACAGCCCCCCGTACTCAGCGAGCGTGTCGACGTAGGGGTGGTCGGCTTCGACGAAGGCTGGGTCGGCGTCGGCGGCGCCCCACTCGCAGTCGCACAGCAGGCGAGGCGGCATGAGCGGAAAGAGCGTGAAGCCGACGAGCGCCAAGCCGGTGGTGAAGGCCAAGGTGTTGCGCCAAATGGCGTAGAAGCGACGGTGCCGTACGAACAGCCAGGCCAAGACGCCGAGGGTGACCCCGAAGTGGAAGGTGCCGTAGAAGACGTTCCAGAACTGGATGAACAGCTTCCAGCCGAGGAACCAACTCTGGATGGTGGCTTCGTGGTAGAGGCCGAACATCGATTCCAGGTCGATGATGCGCTGGGCGTTCTGGTACGCCTGGAGGCTGTCGACCCGGGCTGACCCGAACTGGTTCCGGATAAAGGTGTAGATCGCGTAGAAGCTGGCGATGTAGAGGACTTCTCGCCACCATCGCAGCCGGTCGGCGTGGGTGGTCTTTGCCTGGGCGGCGAGTTCGGGGCCGATGACGTCGGAATCGTCGGCCTCGGGTTGCACCGCGTCGCGGTCGGACGCGGTCATGTCGACAAGCTCGGAGTGGAGGGTCGGCGACGGGCGCCGAACGCAAAGGCCGGGGCTCCCGGCAGGCTGGTGACGACGTTGAGCAGGTACAGGAGCAGGCCGAGGCCGATGGCTTGTTCTGCTGACACGCCAAGAGGCCCGAGGAACAGCACGAAGGCGGCTTCGCGAAGCCCCAGACCCGAGATCCCGATCGGTAGAACCTGGATGATGAGCACTGCCGGCAAGAAGGTGAGCATGGCGGTGAGGCCCACCGCTGAGGTTCCGAGGGCGCGACTGGCCATCACGGCGGCCATGACCATCACCAGCTGGTAGGCGACGCCGACCCCGATGACAGCCGCGGCGGCCGAGGGGTGTTCACGAAGGTTGGTGATGCCGAGGTGGACGGCTCCGGCGAAGCGTTGCCAACCCTCGTGATGCGAAAAACGGCCGCCCATGCGACGGTCGGCGACCAACGTTATGACCAGGATCAGCCCGAGCAGGGTCCCCACGGCGATGAGGAACGCCGCCGAGGTCGCCCGACCGAGCTCCCGTAGCCCAGGGTTGGCGGCGAGTCCGAGGAAGGTGATGAGGGGGAGCACGATCCATCCGCTGAGCCGTTCGAGGACGACCGAGGCGAAGGTCTTCGGCGCCTGGTTGTTCTCGCGGGACAGCCGCGACACCCGCAGGACATCGCCGCCGATGGTGGTCGGCAACACGTTGGAGACGAACTGGCCGGCCAGGTAGTGGGTGAAGAGATGCCGCCAGCGGCTGTGGACGCCCATGGCGGTGAGGACCTGGTGCCAGCGAGCGGTCGACAGCGCGATGCCCGCGAAGGTCAGTACGGCGGCACCGGCCAGCCACAGTGCCGAGCTGAGCGACCAGCGGGGGAGGATCTGGGACGGGTCGATGTCGTCAACCTGGGTGAACAGCACCGCCAGTAGCGCAACGCTGACCGCGATGCGCAAAGGCAGGACCCACCTGCGTCGTCGTTCCTGGTTGGTCGCGTTCATGGGGTTTCCGAGCCTGGTCCTGTGCCGCATGCCTCTTGCCGCACGCTCCCGGCTGAGTGTACGGCTCCCAGGCCCCCGTCCGTCCGCCGCGGCCGCTGCTCTGTGGCAATTTGGCCCTTGCGGGCGCCGTCGAGGTTTGCCAGCATGGCCGGGTTGTCCGCTCGTGCGGCTGTCGAGGCGGCAACTCGTCGACCTGGTCGACCTCCTCTCGTCGGTGTCGATCTCGGGCCCTGACCTCCACTTCAGCGACCGCGCCAATGGGCCGGTCGAAGCCGGAATGAGGTCAGGGCATGGTTTGGAGACAGAGATGGCGCATGGCGATGAACGTGGCCGCCGTGGCAGGGTTGCTGATCGCGATTTCAGCGTGTGTGGGTTCGCCTGAGCGCTCAGCCGGCGGTGCCGCCGGAGCCGCAGAAGCGGCCGAGGCGGTGGCGCAGCAAACCGGGCCCGCCGATCTTGACGTGGGCCAGGTGGCGTCGCAGCCTCAGGGTTCGGGACGATTCCGAGTGCGCAGCGAGGCAGGAATCGAAGGCGATTCCGTGATCGAATCGGTCGTCGTAGGAGCCTTCGATGAGGGCACCGGTTCGTTCGAGGCGGCGCTCGACCTGAAGCGACTGTTGGCGAGCGCCCAGGGCAGCGTGCTCGACGGTGTCCCGCCGGGTCTCGGCGACGAGCTGGTGGTGCGGGCGGCATCGGGTCTGGTCTTTGTGAAGGCGGATGCCCGCGGGTGGATCCTGCTGCCGGGCTCGCTCGACGACGTGCTGGTCGATGCCGGGATCGTCCGACCCGACGCGCTCCTCGACCTGCTCAATCACGTAGGGGCCGGCGTGGTAGCCGTCGACGGCGACGTGATCGAGGGTGATACCACGACCCTCTATTCGGGTTGGCTCGACCCGGACGCGTTGGCGGGCATGGGTACGCCAGGGGAGGCGACCGCAGCTGGTGCGGGCTCGGGGCTCGGGCCGCTCACCGGGATCGACGGCTCAGCGGTGCCGAGCGACGTGCTCGACCGCCTGGTGCGTTTCGACGTGTGGATCGACGGCCGCGGGCGTGCCCGGCGGCTGGTGGTAGAGCTCGACCGCGACGCCGTGGCGGAGATCGCTCGCCGGGTCGACGGCACCGACGCCGGGATCGCCCAGCTACGGCTACGACACGAGGTCGAATGGTTCGACCTCGACTCGGGGGTCACGATCGAGGCGCCGCCGCGTTCGGAGGTGTCGGTGATCGACGTCGGCGCCCTCGGCGGAGGGGAGGACCGGGAGGGGAACGGGTATGGCGACCCCAACGGATGGTGGGCCAGAGAGTGAGTTGCAAATCGCAACTCACTCCCCCTAGCTTCGCCACCCATGGGACCGACTGAGCCGGCATGCTCCATCGCCGCAACCCTCGACATCGTTGGCGACCGGTGGACGTTGTTGATCCTGCGCGACCTCTTTCGCGGTGTTCGCCGGTTCAGCGAGTTGCAGTCTGATCTCGGCATTGCCCGCAACCTGCTGACCGATCGCCTCAACCGTCTACACGACCACGAGCTGGTCGAGAAGGTGCCGTACCAGCAGCGCCCGGTGCGCAACGAGTACCGACTCACCCGCAAGGGGGCCGACCTGTCGCCGGCGCTCATCTCGCTCATGGCCTGGGGCGATCACTGGTACGCCGAGGCGGGCCCACCGGTCGAGCTCTTCCACGACCAGTGCGGTACGCCCATTGAGCGCCAGCCTCGCTGTCCCAGCTGCGACGAACCGGTCAGCCCCGGGCACATCCGCAGCCGACCAGGGCCTGGTTCGCTGTCGGCCGTTTCCTGATCCTGAACCAGACCTTGCTGAACCCCGACCCTCTAGGAACCTCCGTGCCGAGCAACCCCACCGACCTGGCTGGCCTGACCACGGCCGAGCTCACCGCCGCCGCCCGGGCGATCCGCGACAGGCAGTTCGGCAACCGCATCACCTACTCGCCCAAGGTGTTCATCCCCCTCACCATGCTGTGCCGCGACAAGTGCGGCTACTGCACCTTCGCCCAGCCACCCGCCCGCCTCGAGTCGCCCTACCTCACCCGCGATCAGGTGTTGGCCGTCGCGCGGGCAGGAGCCGAGGTCGGCTGTCACGAGGCCCTCTTCACCCTGGGCGAGCGCCCCGAGCTGCGGTATCCCGTGGCGGCCGAATGGCTTGAAGCCCACGGTTATGAATCAACCGTCGACTACCTGGCCGACATGTGCCGGGTCGTGCTCGACACCACCGGCATGTTGCCCCATGCCAACGCAGGCGCCCTGTTTGCCGAGGAGCTGGCGAAGCTCCGCAAGGTCAGTCCGTCGCAGGGGATGATGGTCGAGACCCTGCGCTCGGACCTCGACGCCCACCGGGGGTCGCCCGACAAGGAACCGGCTCGCCGCCTGGGCACCCTCGACGCCGCCGGCGAGCTGGCCGTTCCGTTCACCACCGGGATCTTGGTGGGCATCGGAGAGGATGAATCCGACCGGGTGGAGGCGCTCGAAGCGATCGCCCGGTCACACCGTCGCTACGGCCATGTGCAAGAGGTCATCGTCCAGAACTTCCTGCCCAAGCCGGGCACCGCCATGTGGCGCCACGACCCCTGCCCTGAAGAGGCCCACCTGCGGGCCATCGCGCTGGCTCGGCTCATCCTGCCGCCCGAGGTCCACGTCCAGGCGCCACCCAACCTGGCTGCCGATCTCGGTCGCCTGGTCGAGGCGGGGATCGACGATTGGGGCGGTGTCTCCCCGGTAAC
>CAZEFG010000002.1:16966-31858 GCA_964511355.1 uncultured Iamiaceae bacterium | reverse complement strand
CGGTCTCGATGTCGACCTCGACCACCGCCAGATGGGCCCCGAAGGGGAACGTGGCTCCGCCCTGGGAGAAGTCGGAGATGCCAACGAGAGGGTTCGAATCGGTGGCCGCAGCGGCGGCGACCTCGGCCCAGGTCACCGACCGGGCGGGGGTGCCAACCACATGGAAGCGCCGCCCGGCGGTGTCGTGGATGATGTCGTCGGTGGCGGCTTCGAGCAGGTCGGCGGCCTTGTCGCGGGCGAGGTCCGACAGACGGCCAGCGGCATCGTGGATCGACGAACCGGCGATCTGCACCGAGCGCGACCCGCCAGTGACGCTGCCGGTGGGGACCTCGTCGGTGTCGCCGTGGACCACGATGACATCGTCGATGTCGAGGCCCAGCCGGTCGGCCACCAGCATCGCCCACGCGGTGTGGTGGCCCTGCCCGTATGGCGACGAGCCCGTCTTGGCCAGCACCTTGCCGTCAGGGAGCAACTCGACCGATCCGTACTCGGACCCGCCGCCCCCGCCGGTGATCTCGACATAGACCGACAACCCCAGGCCGAGCTGGAGGCGGTCGCCCCGCTGGCGCCGCGCTGCCTGTTCGGCTCGCAACGCCTGGTAGTCGCCGGCATCCAACACGGTGCTCAGCGCCTGGGCGTAATTGCCCGTGTCGTACTGGGTTCCGACCGGGGTCGTGTAGGGGAACTCATCGGCCGGGACCAGGTTCGTCATCCGGACCTCGGCGGGGTCGAGGCCGATCTCGTGGGCGAACAGGTCGACCGCCCGCTCGATGGCGGCGGCCGCTTCGGGTCGGCCGGCACCCCGGTAGGCGGTGGTGGCGGTGGTGTTGGTGACCACCGACTGCGAGGCGAACTCGGCCCGACGAATGCCGTACACCCCGGTGAGCATGGTGCGGGTCATCCACGGTAGGACCGCCCCCATGCTGGGGTAGGCGCCGGCGTCCTGGACGACGTGGAGACGGTAGGCCTCGATGGTGCCGTCGCGGCGTCCGCCGATGTCGACCTGTTGGATCTGGGCCCGCCCGTGCCCCATGCCGACCATGTTCTCCGAGCGGGTTTCGGCCCACAGCACGGGCCGCCCGACCTGGCGGGCCAGCCACCCCACCAGCACTTCCTCGGTGTAGGTACGGCCCTTGGCCCCGAAACCCCCACCGACGTCGGGAGAGACCACTCGGACCTGGTGGGTGTCGAGACCGAGCCCGGCACAGATCGCATCGCGCACGGGATGGGCGCCTTGTGAGCTGGCGTAGTGGACCAGTCGGCCTTCGTCGGTCCAGTAGGCGGCGGCCACCCGAGGCTCGATCGGCACCGGCGCCACCCGCTGGTTGACGATGCGTTGACTCACCACGACTTCGCAATCGGAGAGGTCGACTGTCTTGCGGGCCGGCATCTCCATGGCGAGGTTGGTGTCGGCCTCGGGGAAGAGCAGTACCTCGTTGGCGAGGGCGGCTTCGGGGTCGATGACCGGGTCCAGCGGTTCGTAGTCGATGTAGACCAACTCGGCGGCGTCCATGGCCTCGGCCAGGGTCTGGGCCACCACGGCGACGATCGGCTCGCCGACAAAGCGCACTCGGTCGGTGGCCAGGAAGGGCTGGCTCATGGCGGCGTTGAGCATGCCCATGGCGGGACGCATGGGTTCGAGGCCGAGATCGTCAGCGGCGAAAACCCCGACGACGCCCGGTGCGGACCGTGCCTCGTCGAGGTCGATCGAGACGATGGTGGCGTGGGCGATGGTCGAGCGCACGAACCACGCGCACAGGGCCCCTGGGGGTAGGTCGACATCGGCCACATAGGTGCCGCCGACGGTGAGGAACTTGGGGTCCTCGGTGCGAAGAACCCGGTTGCCGAGAATGCTCATGCGGTGTGATCCCCCCTGGCCGCCCTTCGGCCCGAACGGCGCAATCCTAGCTACCCCGGGGAGAGCCAACGGGCTGCCGAGGCAGGGGCTGATGGCCCGGCGCCGTGGGACCAAGGTCCCAAGACGGGGGGTCCGGGTGCCCTGTCTGAGGGTGCCCCCCACCGGAAATGATGGGATCACCCCAACCGGACCCCGAACCCCCTGAAGGAGAAACCAGTGGCATCCCCGGCCCCGAACGAACGCGTCAACGCGTTCTCCCTTTTCGCTGCTCTCGCCGGACTGGCGGGCTTCTTGCTCGCTGCCTTGGCGGTGGTGGTCGTGTCGGTATCAGACGACAACGTCACCACGGTCGCCAGCGGAGGCGAGGCCTCCGCCCCCGCGACCACCGTCCAGGCCGAGCTTCGCGAGTTCTCGATCACCATGGCTGACGAGGTGCCTGTCGGCGCCACCGTCGAGGTCTCCAACGCCGGCAACGTCGAACACGACTTCGCGGTGCGGGGAACCGACCTCGCCACCCCCATGATCGCCCCGGGCGGATCCGCGTCGCTCGACTTGTCGAGCCTGCCGGCCGGCACCTACGAGGTTTACTGCACCGTCGCAGGCCACGACTCGGCCGGCATGGTGAAGACGATCACGATCAGCGAGGACGCCACCGTCGACGCGAGCGCCGGTCACGGAGGTCACGGCTCCCACGGCCGGGGCATGTCAGCAGAACTCGCCCGCCAACTCGACGACATGATGATGGATTCGATGAACGCCTTCCCGGCGGCCACCGAAGGCACGGGCAATCAGCGTCTCGAGCCGGTGAGCGTCGACGCCGACGGCACCCAGGTGTTCGAGCTGGTGGCTGAGATCATCGACTGGGAGGTCGAGCCCGGCAAGATCGTCGAGGCCTGGTCCTACAACGGCCAGGTGCCCGCCCCCTGGATCCACCTGGAGGTCGGCGACCGGGCCCGTTTCGTCGTCACCAACAACACCCCACTCGGAACCGACGTCCACTGGCACGGGATCACCGTTCCCAACGACCAGGACGGTGTGGCGCCCTACACCCAGGAGCTCATCCGTCCGGGCGAGACCTACACCTACGAGTTCACCGTGATCGAGCCGATGATCGGCATGTACCACGCCCACGCCCACAGCCAGGTCTCGGTCCCCAACGGGATGTTCGGTGCCTTCACGGTGGGCGAGCTGGCTCTACCTCGTGGCCGTACGGTCAGCGGTGTCCCGATCCCGGCCGACCTCGAAGTTGCCCTTGAGCTCCCGATGGTCCTCAACGACGCCGGTGTGATCGGCTACTCGCTGAACGGCAAATCCTTCCCGGCCACCGAGCCCATCGTGATGAACGAGGGCGAGTGGATGCTGATGCACTACCTCAACGAGGGCCTGCAGGTTCACCCCATGCACCTGCACGGTTTCCGTCAGCTGGTGGTGGCCAAGGACGGTATGCCCCTCGACTCTCCGTACTGGGCCGACACCCTCAACGTCGCCCCCGGCGAGCGCTACTCGGTGCTGGTGAACGCCACCGATCCCGGCGTGTGGGTCTTCCACTGCCACATCCTCACCCACGTCGAGCGAGACGAAGGGATGTTCGGCATGGTCACCGCCCTGATCGTCAACGAGGTCGAAGCTCCTGAGACCGGAGCCGAGGCCGCCGACGCCGAGGCGGCTTCATGAACGTCGTCTGACGACCCTCTCCGGTTGGTAGGTGGGACGGGGTTCCCCACCCACCAACCGAGGCGGGCTCTCCGACCGATGCGGTCGGGGAGCCCGCCAGGCCCGTTTTGGGCCCGGTCAGGACTCGCAGGCGATCCAAGCCTCGACGGCCGCAATGGCGGCGTTGGCTCGTTCGGAGAGGTCGGGGTCGGGTTCGGTGCCCATCGTGGTGGTGAGCGCCACCGACGACGCGTCGGTGAGGCCGGAATGGTCGTCGAGCAGAGCCTGGCCCGCAGCGAGCTGGTCGTCGAGGCTGCGACCGTTGCCATCGCAGGATGCGACGAGCGCCAAGGGGGGCTGGGGGAGTGCCAGGGTGGAGGTCACGAGCTGAAGTGCCCACTCGGCTCCATATGCGTCTTGGAGGCGGGCGATCCCTCCGGGAGTGACCCCTTCGTCGCTCACACCCGTGCGCGTCATTGGAGAGGTGAGCTGGGGAAAGGTCTGGACCTCGAAGCGGTTCTGGAGTCGGGCGATGTCGGGCCGCAGGATCCGGATGTCGATATTGGCGCAGCTCTGACGGTCGTCGGCCTCGACACACACTCGTACCCGGTCCTCTCCCCACCAGGATGTGTCGGGTCGGTCGATGTCGGTTGGCGGCGCGCTAGGCGTGTAGCTGATGGTGGCTCCGGCCTCGGTGGTGACCGCTCCCAGGTCGGGAATGGGGATGTCGAGAGCAGCCGAGTAGGTGGAAGGGAGGACGAAACACGAAGCGTCGATGACCTCGGTGAGGCCGATCTCGACCGGTGGCTCGTCGTTCGAGGTGATGTACACGGTGGGCCACGCGGCGGGTACCTCGGGCGCCTCAGGCTCCGGTGGGCATTCCTCGGCCACCCGGGGGCCATCGACTCCAGCGTCGTCCGGACCAGCGGTGGAGCTGGTGCCTGCGGTCGTGCTGGTGCTGCTGGCGGCGCTCTCGGGTTCGGGGTCGGGGGTGCACGAAACCAAGAACGCCACCGCGCTGAGAGCCAGCAGAGTGGTCTTGATCCCCTTGCGCATCAGCCTTGGCCCGGGAACGGGAACCAGGTGGCCTTGGCCGCAGCCAGCACCGTTCCGGCGTCGTCGTACAGGGCGGTACCAGCGAAAAGCTTCCGCCCGTCGACACCGATCTGCCAGCCGGCGACCACGTACTCCGTGTCGGCTGAGACGGAGTGATATTGCTCGAAGGCGATACGCCCGAGCAGGCCGGCCTTTTGTTCGTCGACGATGAAGGCAAACGCCCCCGGGCAGTCGAGCGCGGCCATCACCCACAGCTTGCCGACGGTGCCGTCGGGCTCGGCGAAGGTGTCGCCCGGGCTCCAGCTGGCGGCCACCATCGCCTGGCCATCGACCTCGGTCGGGCCGGCGAGGATCCGCAAGGCGTCGCCTTCGTCGCGGGCGCTGCTGCACCCGAAGCAGGTTCCGTGCACGCCTCGGCCGTTGAAGAACGACGGTGACCCGGGCTCAGCCGCCCGCGCCTGTTCGATGCTCGGAGCGGCGGGCACCTTGAGGTCGAGAACCGTGGGTTCGGAGTTGGCGATTACCGCGTCGCCGACCTTGAGACTCCATCGGTCGTCGCCCTCATCGACCATCTCGAGAGGCTGGTCGAGCGGCGCGGGCATGCGGAGCGTGACCTGCACCGCCCCTGGGGTACGTTCGGCGAAGAGCCCCGCCACATAACCGCCATGGCCGATGTTGGGTGGACCGCCGAAGCGGGACGAGATCTCGATCTGCATCGAACGATCCTTGCCGACAGACGCCCGTGTGTGCACGCGCCCAGCTCCCTTGGCGAGAGCCCGAGGTGGGATTCGAACCCACGACCTGACGCTTACAAGGCGACTGCTCTGGCCATCTGAGCTACTCGGGCGGGCACTGCTGGATGGCCCAGCAGCGTACCGGGGCGGAAGGGGGTGCTTGCATCTGAGGCCGTCGCGGGGCAGTCTGCTGCCAATGGCTCTGACTGAACGCGACCGCGCCATCTTGGACTTCGAGCGATCCTGGTGGTCCGAACCGGGCCTCAAGGACTCCGCCATTCTCGAACGCTTCGATCTATCGGCAGCCCGCTATTACCAGATTCTCGGGGAGCTGCTCGATCTGCCTGAGGCCCTGGAGTACGACCCGCTGGGGGTTCGTCGTCTCCGTCGGCTCCGCGACCGCCGTCGTCGCGAGCGGGTCGATTTCCGTGCCGTGAACGAGACCCAGGCCTGATGGCGTCGGTCAGCGGTAGCTCCGGCCGACCCCCCGCCAACTCGGCGCTGCGAGGGGCCCTGCTGATCGTGCTGGCGGTGGTCATCGGTATCGCGCTGATGAGTTGGGGTTTCGCTGACGAAGGCGGATTGATCGCCAGCGGCGAGACCACCGAACCCGCCGCCACCGAAGAACCCGTCGACCCGGGCGACGATGGTGGCGTCGTCACCGACCCCAACGATGGCACCCAGACCGAAACCACCGAGCCGGAAGAGGCGGTCGCTCCGCCCAGGGACCAGAGCGAGATAACGGTTCTGGTTCTCAACGGATCCGGGGTCGATGGGGCTGCCGGCCGGGTCAACAACCGGCTGGCTCCGCTCAACTACATCATGCGTCCCCCTGGCAACACCCGCGCCGCCGACGGCGCACCGGAGCGAGTAGCCGAAACCCGCATCTACTACATCGAAGGCTCCCGGCCCGAGGCCCTGCGGTTGGCTGGCGAGCTCAACATCTCGGAACCTGGCGACGTGGTCGAGGTGATGCCGATTCCGGCTCCCCACGGTGCCGAGTTGGGCGAGGCCACCAGCCTGCTGGTGGTGCTGGGCGAAGACGAACTCATCGCCGCTACCGCCAACTGATCCGCCTCCGTCCTAGGGGCTCGACACGGAGCCGACCGACGGTTTCGCCTCACACTGGGCCACCATGGTGGCGTGAGAGTCGTCGTCGCCCCCGACAAGTTCAAGGGAACCGCTACCGCCCGTCAGGTCGTCGACGCGGTGGTCGAGGTCGCCCAGCAGCGGGGTTGGGACGCCGACGGTGTCCCGATGGCCGACGGCGGCGAAGGCACCCTCGAGGTGCTGGGAGGTGCCAACCGGACCACCCTGGTCGCCGGGCCTCTCGGCGATCCGGTGCAGGCTCAGTGGCGGCTCGCCAAGGGCACCGCGGTGATCGAAACCGCCGAAGCGTCGGGTCTGTCCTTGGTGGGCGGCCCGGAGGGGAACGACCCGGTAACCGCATCGACCACCGGTACCGGCGAGCTCATCTCGGCGGCCCTCGACGCCGGTGCCAAGCGGATCATCGTCGGAGTCGGTGGTTCGGCCACCACCGATGGCGGACTGGGGGCGCTGCGGGCGATCCACCCGTTTCCCCGTCTCAAGGGCGTGGATCTGATCGTCGCCTGCGACGTTCGGACCCGGTTTGTCGATGCCGCCGAACAGTTCGCCCCTCAGAAGGGCGCGTCGGCCAGCCAGGTTGAGCTGTTGCGGAGGCGTCTCGACCGTCTGGTGCAGGTGTACCAGGAAGACCATGGGGTCGACGTCTCCGAGATCGACGGCGCCGGGGCGGCAGGTGGTCTGGCCGGCGGGCTGGCAGCAATTGGAGCCAAGCTGGTTTCAGGCTTCGACCTCATCGCCGAGGAGCTGGCGTTGGACGAAGCGATCGAGGGTGCCGACCTGGTCATCACCGGCGAAGGTTTCCTCGACCTCCAGTCCTTCGAAGGCAAGGTCGTGGGAGGAGTGATGGAGCTGGCCCGGTCGCTGTCGGTTCCGGTGCTGGCCATCGTGGGGGCGGTCTACGACGACGCTCACCGCCACGGCGACCAGTGGGGCAGTGCCGAAGGATCGACGTTCGACGTGGTGTCTCTGGAGGCGCGCTTTGGCCTGGAGAAAGCGGTGGGCGACCCGTTGAGCTGCGTTCGCGAGGTGGTCAACGAGCGCCTCGGTCGAAAGTGATCAATCGCCCCAGCGGCGGCCGGTGATCCAACCGATCACCGCGATTATCACGACCACGGCGATGATGGTCTTCACCAGTCCCAACACCGCGCTCAACAGCCATCCGGCCAAGGTGATGGCACCGAAGAGAGCAAGGCCGCCGATGGCGATCGTGGCTGCCAGTGGCAGGCGGCTGTCGTCGTCGGCAGGCACGGGCTTGTTCACAGGGAGGCTCCAGCCGGCTCGGGGTCCTGGGGAGCTCCAGTGTAGGGGTCGGTCGCTGGGCTGGCCCGCTGTTAGTGCTTGAGGCTGACGATGGCCTTGGCCACCCGGGCCAGGGCTTCGTCGTTGTTGAGCTTGGCTTTGGCCGGGGGCGTGCTGACCGCCCTCAGGGCGTCGTCGACTCGACATTCGGTCAGGTGGAACACCAACTCAGCCAGTCTCGTCGCCTGCCATTCGGGTCGGTCGGTGTCTCCGGCAATGTCGACCACTGCTGAGCTCTGCATCCTGACCCTCCTTCCGCTGTCGATTCCGCCACGCTGGATACAGAGGTGATCGTCCCCGGCGACGGAACTCTTGAGCCCTTTTCCCCGGTGAAGCAGGACCAAAGGCTGTTGATGAAAGCCGGGGTCAGAGGTCAGGAAGCTCTCGCAGCGGCGGGCACAGCTCGTCATCGATCTGTACCGGTGCCCTACCCGGGCGGACCAGGGGACCCGCTTCGTCGAGGAGTTCGTGAGCGGTTCGACCAAGAGCAGTGTGCAGGATGGCGGTGGCTTGAGGCCCGAGCTCGTCAAGGCTTCGGTTGCGGTGATGCCGGTGCCCGAGGTCGACCTGGGCCAGGACATCCAGACCGAACCTTCGCTCCAAATCCACCAGCAGACCCAGCTCCACCCCGTAGCCGGACACGAACGGCAGCTGCTCCAGAAGCTCCCGACGACCTCCGTACTCGCCCGCCAGGGGTTGCACCAGACTCCCCAGCTGGGGGAACAGGGTGCTGATGAGAGGCCGAGCCATGAGCTCGGTGACCCGCCCGCCGCCCTGGTCGGCGCCGTCGAGGGGACGTTCGTAGAACCCCTTGACGAAACCAACTTCCGGGTGAGCGAGCAACGGACCGAGCACCCCGGTGACGAAGCGATGGTCGAAGTCGCGGATGTCGGCGTCGCACCACGTGACCACATCGCCGGATGTGACGTGGAGGGACTTCCACATGGCCTGTCCCTTGCCTGGACCCTTGACCAGATGGGCGAGGACGTCGCTGCTCGACACCACCTGGGCGCCGGCGGCGGCGGCCACCGCGGCGGTCTCGTCGGTGGACTGGTCGTCGATGACCACCAACTCGTCGATCACCGGTGCCTCGCGCATCAACCGTTGGCGCAGCTCGGCCACGATCGGCCCGATGGTCGCCTCTTCGTTGCGGGCGGGGAGGCAGACCGACACGGTCAGAGCGCCCTTCTGCGCGACCAGGCCCTGGGGGGTGAAGTCGCGGTGGTGAAAGGTCCTGATCGAGGGTGGGGGCACATCGATATGGTCACCGACACCGGCACGGGGAGCAAACGGTCGGCGTGTTCCCGGGTTGCCAGCGTCGGTGAGGTGACCAACGATGTGTCGTCATGGGAGACCCTGCGGGCGAAGACCAACCGACGCTGCGCTGCCGAGAGTGCGCACGGACAGCTTCGGCGGTAGGGCCCCAGTACTGCGAGTGGTGCTTCGGGCCGGTGGAGGTCGTGCTGCCCGTTCCCGTAGAGGGCCCGGGCAACCTCCGGCGACTGATCGAGCAGGGACCGCAGACGTTGGCTCGGTACCTTCCGCTTCTGCCGGCGGGGGTGCGCCTGGACGAGGCGGCAGCGGGCTGGACGCCGCTTCGGCCAGCCCCCCACCTGGGCGCTGCACTCGGGCTCGACGACCTGTGGATCAAGGACGAGACCACCAACCCCACGGGCTCGTTCAAGGACAGGGTGGTCGAGCTCGCCGCCGCCCGAGCCGTCGACCAGGGGTTGAAGGGGCTGGCTTGCACCTCCACCGGCAACCTCGCTCGGGCGGTGGCGTCGACCGCGGCGCATCTCGGGCTGAGGTCGATGCTGCTCGTTCCCGGCGACATCTCCCCGGCCGTGGCTCGCGATCTGGCAGCTCGGGGGGCGACCGTGGTCCCCGTCGAAGGCGGGTACGACGCCGCTAGCCGGCTGGGTTCGGAGGCGGCTTCCGAGCTCGTCGAGTGGGGCTGGGTCAACGTCACCTTGCGTCCCTGGTACGAACTGGGCGCTCGCACGGTGGGCTGGGAGATCGTCGAACAGCTCGTTTGGCAGCTACCGGATCGGGTGGTGGCGCCGATGGCATCGGGCGCCTTGGTCCGGGCCGTGCATGAGTCGATGGCGCAACTGGTTGAGGTGGGTTTGGTCGAGGGGGTGATGCCCAAACTGACCGCCGTGCAGCCGGAGGGCTGTGCGCCGGTGGCCCGGGCCTTTGCGGAAGGGGCCGCCCGGATTCAACCGGTACGGCACCCTCACACCGTCGCCGAGTCGTTGGAGATGGGGGACCCGCCCGACGGCCAGGCGGTCCTCGACCTGGCCCGCGGCACCGGAGGCTCGGTTGCGGCGGTCTCTGAGGAACGCATCCTCGCCGCGGCCGCCATGGTTGCCGAGACCGAAGGGATCGAAGTCGAACCCGCTGGCGGAGTGGTGGCGGCCGCCCTTGCCGACCTCGTGGCGCACGGTGCGATCGACCCGAGCGAGCGGATCGTGGCGGTCCTGACCGGGGGTTTGGGCCGCGAGGCTGGGCCAGGGGTCGAGCCTCGACTGGTGCCCACCGGGTCGGTCGCCGATACCATCAAGCCGTCGATGAGCGCCCTCGCGGGGCAGCTCCCCGCCGACCTGTTGCGTTGATCCGATCCCACGAGGACCCCACCATGAGCGTCACCGTCCGTGTTCCCACCACCTTGCGCACCCTCACCGCTGGCGAGTCCGAAGTGGCGGTCGAAGGTGGCACCCTGGCCGAGGTCATCACCGCCCTCGAGTCTGCGCACCCCGGCTTCCGTGACCGGCTCCTCGACGACGAGGGTCAACTCCGTCGGTTCGTCAACGTCTTCGTGGCCGACGACGACGTCCGCTTCCTCGATGGGCTCGACACCGCGGTTCCAGCCGGCGAGACCGTCTCGATCATCCCTGCCGTCGCCGGCGGCTGAGGCCGCCGACCGGCGAACGGCCTCGCTCGATTCGGGTCAGAGGTTGTCGGTGGCGAAGGTGTCGCAGGCGGCAGGGTCGTCGGCTTCGTAGCCGCGCATGAACCAGCGCTGACGCTGTTCCGACGACCCGTGGGTCCAGGTGTGGGGGTTGACCTCACCGCCGAAGGTCTCCTGGATGCGGTCGTCGCCGATGGCGGCCGCGGCGTCGAGGCCGTCGGCGATGTTGTCTTGGGTGAGGGGCTCGATGAAGCCCGTGCGCACGGCGCCCGCCGCCCACGCCCCGCCGTAGCAGTCGGCCTGTAGCTCGATCCGCACGGCGTTCGACCGTGGCCCCGAGTCGCGGTCGCGGTTGCGAGACAGCACCCCGGTCAGGTTCTGGACGTGGTGGCCGTACTCGTGGGCGATCACGTAGGCCTCGGCGAAGGGCCCACCGGTGGCTCCGAAGCGGCTGCGTAGGTCGTCGTAGAACCCGAGATCGATGTAGATCGTGGTGTCGGCCGGACAGTAGAACGGCCCGACCGCCGAGGTGGCGTTGCCACAACCGGTGGACACCGAATCGGTGAAGAACACCGTCTGGGCGGGCTGGTAGTCACGGTACGAATCGGTCCAGTAGTCCTGGACGCTGTTGACCACGCCCACGATGCGGCAGTCGTCGCGCTCGTTGGCGTCGGCTCCGGTACGGCACTCGTCGGACAGATCGTTGGGGGTTCCCTGGTCGACGGTGAGCCCTTCAAGCGAGCTGAGTGGGTTCGAGCCGCCGCCGCCCCCCATGAACAGGACGAGCAACAACACGACGACGCCCCCGATGCCGCCACCTCCGAGCGCGATGCCGCCGCCCTTCATCCCCCGACGGTCCTGTACCTGCGACGCGTCGAGCCTGGCGTTCTTGCGGAACTTCATGGCTTCCTCACCGGGGAGAAACTACCTGGATTGGGTCTGGTCGGCTCGACGCCGGTTCTGATTGTCGTGACCCGAGCTGGAAGCGTGGCCCGAGACCTTGGATCGGCGGCCGGGATCCGACGGCGATGGCCCTACCATCGGGGCCATGAGCGAGATCCGACTCCTCCACAATCCCAAGTGCTCCAAGTCACGGAGTGCCCTCGACCTGCTCCAGGCCCGCGGCGTCGATCCGGAGGTGGTGCGCTATCTCGACTCGCCACCCGACCGCGAAACCCTGGCCCAGATCGCCGATCAGCTGGACGATCCGGCGGTGCTGGTCCGCAAGGACGCGCACTTCAAGGAGCTGGGTCTCGACCCGGCCGACTACACCGATGCCGAGTCGGTGGTCGACCTGTTGAGCGAGCATCCCCGCTTGATGGAGCGCCCCATCGCCATCAAGGGTGACCGAGCGGTGCTGGGACGCCCGCCAGAGAACATTCTCGAACTGCTCGACGACTGACCCCCGGAGGCCAACGATGGACCAGAAGGACGATCCCGAGCGGGAACCATCGGTGGTGACCCGGCTGCGTCAGAGCCTTCAACTCGGCGCCGCGGTGGCGGCTCACACGGCGGGCACCGCCGCCGGGCGCGACGACGTCGTGGGCAAGGTGGTGCGAGCCAGCCAGGCCGGGGGCCGCAAGGTCAAGGACGCCACGACCGCGGTAGGCACGACCGTCAGCCGCGGCGTCGGTAAGGCGGCAGGCAACCTCAGCCTGTCCGACTACCGCGACGAGGTCGACCGAGCGCTGGCGGAAGCGGCCGAGGTGGTCGCCGCCCAGGCCGCCCAGATCGCCGCCCTGGAGGCCCAGATCGAACGGTTGACCAGCGCCAATCGATCGACCTCGCCTGACCGCAACGATGGCTGAGGAGCCGGGCCTCGGGACCTTCGTGGGTCGGGTCAGGGGGCAACTTCCCGCTGAGGACCACGCGTGGGTCGAGTCGACCTCCCACGCCATCGAAGACCTCAGGGCTGATCTGGTCGATTCGGCCGACCGGCTGACGGCGTTGGCGCGCCGCCTCGACCCCCAAACCGGGACAGGTCCCTTCGTCGATCCCGATCCTGACCTCACTGCCTGGGAGCAACTGGTGGCGTGGGCCGATGAGGTCAACTCGGACCTGGTTGAGTTGGCGGCGAGAGGCCCGGTCGACGCGTCCCCGAAGACCGATCCCAGGATCGTCAACCCTCGCCTGACCGACCTGGGGAGGTTGCTGCAAGCGGCCCGCGGTGAGCAACTGGTCGACGAGCTACTGATGGGCGGGCTCCTGGTGGCTCCGCCCGGGACCACCTCCACGGTGGCCTTCGCCGATCACGGGGCGTGGGACATCGAGTTCCTGGGGCGAGGGGGAGCCACCATCGCCCGGGCCGACGTGGTGATCACCGGCGACGCCGACCAGGTCCTTGCCCATCTCGCCTCGCGTCCCGGGGTCGACCTGGTCTACACGACCACCGACGCCGCCGATGGTTTGGTCGGCCCCGCGGCTGGCGACCAGTCCGACGGGGCCACGACTGTCGCCGCGGTCGTTCGGCCTGGCGCGGGTTGGCCCCGCGAGGCCGATGGGGTGGTGGTCGTCGATCTCGGGTCCGACATGGGCGCTCTCCACTCCGAGTTGTCGACGGCGGTCGGCGGGCCTCGAGCTGCCGAGTCGGTCGACGCTCTGCTCGAAGCGGTTCCGGTGCTCGCCCTGCTGGTGGTGGGGGCACGCACCGCGGCCCGGGCCGCGGCCACCACCGATGCGGGCGCCGATGTCGCTAACGACGCCTGGCAGGCGGCGGCCGACGTGGTTACCAGCGCCGGGGTTTCGGGTCTGGTGGGCTGGGCGAGCGGCCTGAACCTGCTGAAGGTCCCCGCCACCGTGACGTTCTCGCTTGGCCGCACCGCGGTCCGGGGTGCGCACCGCGACGTCGAGTTGTCGGCCCGGCGGGTGGCGCGGGCCCGTCGACTGCTCATGGAACTCGCCCGGCTGGCCGGCTGAACCGCCGCCCCGGATGCGCCACCTGAGCGCGGTGAGGCCCGTCGCCGGATACCGCAGCGCTGACGGGTGAGGCATCCTATGGAGCAGTGAGCTACCCGTACCCCTCGCCCGGGCATCCACCACCACGGCCGGTGAAACGGAAGCCCTCGACCCCCGCGATCGTTGCTTCGTCGGTGTTCGCCGCCGTTGCGGTCCTGGTGGCGGTCGCCTTGGTCGCGGTCGGCCTGACCTCAAACGACGACGACCCCCGCTCCGGTGGCACGCTCGATCTCGGTGCCCTGCTCACCACCACGACCACCACCGCTCCTGAGCCGGTTGCCTATAGCCCCGAGCAACTGGTGGCGACCTTCGGCGATGCGGTGTGGCGGGTGCGGAGTCAGGGCTGCGACGAGATCTGGACGGGTACGGCGTTCGCGATCGACGAACATCATCTGGTCACCAACCACCATGTGGTCGCCAACAGCACCCGTCCCCGTCTCGAGGGCCGCGACGGAACTTCGATCACTGGCACGGTGGTCGGCTGGTCCGAGCGTCCTGACGTAGCTGTGATCAAGGTGGATCAATCACTCGACACCTGGCTCAGCTGGGCGCCCACCGACGAGCTCCGCGAGGGCCAATCGATCCTGGCCATCGGCTACCCCGTGCCCGACACGGTGTTCACCGCCACCCCGGGCTCCATCCTGTCGTTCCAGGCCCGCACCGGCGTACGAGAAGCGGTCCGCACCAATGCCGCCCTCGATCGCGGCAACAGCGGCGGCCCGGCGCTCGACCAGTACGGCCGGGTGGTCGGAGTCGTCACCGAGATGGCCGCCAACGTCGGCGGCCTGCAGCTGGTGCCGTTGGTCTTCACCCACGACGCCCTGTCCGACCTGATCGACGAGTTCATCGAGGATCCCGACGAGCCAACGGTGCGCTGCTCGGGCGTATCGGTGCCTCCGAGCCCGCCCGATGATGACCCCGTGACCGACGGAGCCAACACCTACGGCGACGACCCCATCCTCGACGCGCTGTGGGACGAGTGCGAAGCGGGTGACATGGTGGCCTGCGACGACCTCTGGTGGGGTTCGCCTTCCGACTCCGAGTACGAAGCCTTCGCCGACACCTGCGGCTGGCGCAACGAACCCGGCGCGTGGTGCAGCGACGAGTACACGCCCTGACCTGCCGCTCGACGGTGGTGGTCGCCGCGGTGGCCGGGCTGCTCCTGGTGGCCGCCTGCGGATCGGCGGGCGACGAAGGCGACTCCCGACGAGAGGCAACACCGACCTCGGTGGCCGTCACCAGCTCCAGCATGGGTGCCGGTTCGAGCGCCAGCTCCACGAGCGCCAGTACCGCCACGAGCACCAGTACCGACACGAGCA
>CAZEFG010000002.1:0-16866 GCA_964511355.1 uncultured Iamiaceae bacterium | reverse complement strand
CACGAGCACCAGTACCGACACGAGCATCGGTGACTCGGACCCCTCCGTGACGCAAGCGACGTCCCCCTCCACTCCGCCGGCCCCGACGCCGAGCAGCTCACCAACCACCCCTGCTGCTCCCCCGAACCCGCCAGCGCCGCCGAGGCCAGCGCCGACCGTTCCCGAGCGGCCCCTCCCCGGGTTCACCTCGTCGGTACGCGGTATCGACACCGAACTGGCGGCGGCCATGACGGGAGTTTCGTGGCACGACGGATGTCCGGTGCCGCTCGCCGACCTGCGGTTGGTCGAGGTCGCTCACGTTGGCTTCGACGGAGCACATCAAGTGGGACGGTTGGTGGTGCATGCCGACGCCGCCGCCAGCATTGCCTCGGCCTTCGAGAGCATGTACGCCGATCGCTTCCCGATCGAGCGGGTGGCCTTGGTCGACGACGTGGGTGGTAGCGACGACGCAGCCATGGCGGCCAACCTCACGACCGCCTTCAACTGCCGAGCCGTCACCGGAGGAACCGGATGGTCGGAGCACTCCTATGGACGGGCCATCGACATCAACCCTCTCCAGAACCCCTACGTCACCTCGCGCGGCACCGTGCTTCCCCCCGGCGGGCGCGCCTACCTCGACCGGGGATCACCGGCGATCGGCCTGATCGTCGAGGGCGGACCGGCGGTGGCGGCCTTCGACGCCGTGGGCTGGCAGTGGGGCGGCCGGTGGCAGTCGATCAAGGACTACCAGCACTTCTCGGCGTCGGGGCGCTGACATGGCGATCCTGGTCGACGAAGCGATCTGGCCGTGGCGCGGGTTGAGGTGGGCACACCTGGTCAGCGACTCACATCTGGATGAGCTCCACGACTTCGCCCACCGGCTGGGCATGCCCTACCTCGCCTTTCAGGGAGACCACTACGACATCCACACCGAGATGAGGCTCCAGGCCCTGGCGAACGGCGCGCGGGCGGTACCCGGGCGAGAGCTGGTGACGGCGCTGCGCCACGCCGGGCTGCGACGGCGAGGAGGGATCGAACCGTGGCGGTGGGAATGGGAGCAGCCGGGCGACCAGGGCCTCGCCCGGACCCTCACCCAGGCCGAGGGGGCCGACCTGGAACACGACATCGAACTGATCGCCAGGAGCGGGTCCGGCCTCACCACCGGACGGGCGGTCCGCAGCAGCGAAGCGATTCTGGTGGTTTCGACTCCGGCGGCGGTCCAAGTTGCGACCGGTCTGACGGTCATCGACCCCAACACCACCGTGCATCGATCGGTGGGCGAGCGAGGAACCTACGTCGAGTGGCGGCGTTCGGCGTCGATGCCCACCAACAGCCGTTCGAGCGTGTAGGCGAAGTGCTCGTCAGCCGAAAGCTCGTCGAGATAGCCGGCGATGCGCCGATGATCGATGTTGCCGTGCATCTGGGCGACCATCTGGCTGATGCGCTCCTCGGTCCACGGCTCGCGATCCCGGGCGTGCTTGGCCATGATCTCTTCCTGGTCGCAGCGGGCGAGCACGTGGCTGGCCAGGGCGGCGAAGGCCCTCGACGCGGTGCGCTCGTCGAATCCCGACTCGACCAACAGGCTCACGGCGTCGTCGATGACCCGCCACGCCATCGACGGCGGCGCGTCCTGGCGTCGAAGGTAACCCGCCACCCCCGGATAGCGGTGCAGTTCCTCGCGCCAGCTCAAGGCGTAGTCGCGAACCTGGTCCAGCCAGGGACGACCATCGTGGGCGATGTGCACGTTGGCCCCCACCCGGTCGACCGCGAGGTCGAGGAGCTCCCGCTTGCTCGGAATGTGGTGGTACAGGGCCATGGGCGTGACACCGATTTGGTCGGCCAGGCGCCGCATGGTGACCGCCTCGATGCCCTCCTGCTGGATGAGGTTGAGGGCGGCGTCGAGGATCTCTTCGCGCGACAGGTTGCCTCGCCGTCCGGACTCGGTCGCGTCTGCTGCAGGAACCACGTCGCTCACGTGTTGTCACGCTACTCACCCGCCGGCCCCGGTCCCGAACCGCAGCCTGGGCGGGGGTCCCCGGTGGTTGAGTATGGTCGCGCTGAGCCAGGGGGAATGATGCCGGTCGGGCCACAAGAACAGCAGCTGTTGGCGATGATGGCCGCGGGAGCAGAAGGCGATCCCGGTCCGTTGGATCCCGATGGTGCCCGCGCCGCCTACCGGGCGTTGGCATCGGTGCTACCCCCCGGTCCCGACGTCGGCGTGTTCGACCGGACCATTCCCGGTCCCGACGGCGACATCGGGGTGCGGGTGTACACCCCCGACGGCGAGGGCCCCTTCGGCACTCTGTTGTTCCTGCACGGCGGAGGTTGGACGATCGGCGACCTCGACACCCACGACCATCCTTGCCGAAGCCTCTGCCACGACGCGGGCATCGTCGTGGTCTCGGTCGACTATCGCCTGGCACCGGAGCATCCCTACCCGGCCGGTCTCGACGATGCGTGGGCGGTGCTCGAGTGGCTGGCGGTCAACGGGGCCGAACTCCGGGCCGATCCCACCCGGCTGGCCGTGGGCGGCGACAGTGCAGGCGGGAATCTGGCCGCGGTGCTGGCGCTGCGCGCCCGCGATCGTGGCGGCCCGGCATTGCTGTTCCAGCTCCTCGTGTACCCCGGAATCGACCTGCGTCTTGGAGCCGACGAGCGCTACCCGTCTAGGCGGGACAACGCCGATGGTTATGTGCTCACCCGAGCCCACCTCGAGTTCTTCATCGCCAGCTACCTCCCCGATCCTTCACGGGGGCACGAGTGGGAGGCGTCACCTCTGCTGGCCGCTGACCTGACGGGACTTCCCCGGGCGCTCGTGATCACCGCGGAGTTCGATCCGCTCCGCGACGAAGGGGCCGCGTACGCCGTGGCCCTGGCCGATGCCGGGACTGCGGTCACTCACACGCTGTACCCAGGCACGATCCACACCATGTTCCAGCTCGCTCCCCTCCTTGACTCCGGCCGCGCTGCCTTGGCGCAATCGGCAGAGGCGCTGGCGACGGCACTGGGTTCGAAGCGATGAGTGCCGACCAGGTCCACCCGGATGTCACCTGGCACCCAGGGGCGATCGATCGCTCCGACCGCCGACATCGGCTCGATCTGGTGGGGGCCACGGTGTGGCTCACCGGGCTGTCAGGCTCGGGCAAGTCGACGGTGGCCTTCGAGGTCGAACGGCGCTTGGTCGACGCGGCGGTTCCGGCCTACGTGCTCGACGGCGACAACCTGCGCCACGGTCTCAACGCCGGACTCGGATTCGGGGCCGACGACCGCGCCGAGAACGTGCGCCGGGTCGGAGAGGTGGCGCTGTTGATGGCCGACGCCGGGATCGTGGCTCTGGCCCCCCTGGTCAGCCCCTATCGGGCCGACCGCGACCGGGTGCGTCGGCGCCACCAGGCTGCCGGAGTTCCCTTTGTGGAAGTGCACGTCGCGACCCCTCTCGACGAATGCGAACGCCGAGACCCCAAGGGCCTCTACGCCAAGGCACGAGCCGGCGAACTGGCGGGCATGACCGGCATTGACGACCCCTGGGAACCTCCGTTGGCCCCCGAGCTGGCCTTGACCGCCGGCGATGCAGCTCAGCAAGCGATTGAAGTCCTCGCCGTACTCGCCGACCTAGGCGTGGCCGTACCGTGACCAGCGAAGGCGCGGGCAACGACGAGCTTGGCCTCCTGGAGGATGCCCGCCAGCTTCTGGTCGAGACGACGTCGCTGAGGCATCGCTTGCACCGCCAACCCGAGCTCGGGCTCGACCTGCCCCGCACCCAGGCAATGGTGCTCGAAGCCCTGAGCGGCCTCCCACTCGAGATCGAACTAGGCGAGGCCAGCACCTCGATCACCGCCACCTTGCGCGGAGCCCGTACCGGCCCCACGGTGTTGTTGCGGGGCGCCCTGGACGCGCTGCCCCTGCCCGAGGACACCGGTCTGGCCTACGCCAGCGAAGCTCCGGGGCGGATGCATGCCTGCGGGCACGACGCCCACATGGCGATGCTGGTGGCCGCGGCGCGTCTGCTGTCGGATCGTCGCGACCAATTGGCGGGCGCGGTGCGGTTCATGTTCCAGCCCGGCGAGGAGGGGGCGGGTGGAGCGGGAGTGATGATCGAGGAAGGTGTGACCGACGGAATCGACGGCGCCTTCGCCATCCACATCACCCCCAACCTGCCATCGGGTTGGATCACCACCAAGCCGGGTCCGTTGATGGCCTCGGCCGACGAGGTTTTCATCACCGTACGGGGCCGAGGGGGCCACGCCTCCACGCCCCACTTCGCCGCCGATCCCGTTCCCGTCGCCTGCGAGATCGTGGGCGCCATCCAGACGGCGGTCACCCGCCGAGTCGATGCCTTCGCGCCCGCCGTCGTCACCATCGCCCGGATCGAGGCGGGCACCGCCACCAACGTGATCCCCGAGTCGGCCACGATGTCGGGAACCATCCGCACCACCTCCGAAGCCACCAGAGCTGCGGTTCACGCTGATCTCGCCCGCCTGGCACCTGGAATAGCAGCGGCCCATGGCATGGAAGCCGAGGTCGAGATCGTCAAGGGCTATCCGGTCACCGTCAACGACCCCCAGGTGGCGCAGCTGGTGCTCGAGGTAGCGGGCGGGATGGGGCCCGGGGTTCGGACCGTCGCTGCTCCCGCGCCGGTGATGGGGGCCGAGGACTGGTCGATGGTCCTCCAGCGGGTCCCGGGCGCGATGGCCTTCCTCGGGGTGTGCCCGCCCGACATCGCCGATGCCCGGGAGGCACCGTCGTGCCACTCCAACCTGATGCGCATGGACGACCAGGCCATGGCGGTGGGGGCGGCCTTGCACGCCTCCATGGCGTTTGCGCTACTCGCCGGGCGCCACCGCACGGTCTGATCGCACGGGTTTCTTAGGGTTCGCCCTCGGTATCGCTGTCGGCGGCACCGGAGCCGGCGACCGAGCCGGTGAGCGTTTCGCCGTCGGGCGAGGCCACCATGCAAACGACCTCGCGGTCGTCTTCGGGCCACGACTCCTCGGACGGGGCAAGCCACAGCACGAGCAGGCTCGATTCGGCCAGCGGACCTCCGAGGAACTCTTCGATCGGTGCCGTGCACAGCTCCTCGGCGGCGGTATCGCGCGCTTCGGCTCCCGGGAACGGTTCGCCCGCGGGTGTGTCGAGCGTTTCGACCGCAACCACTTCGGCTCGGTGAGGCTCGGCGCAGTCGATCAGCCGGACCGCCCGGATCATAAGTCCCTCGGCCTCCTCGACCTCAACGGGATCGAAGCAGTCGCCCACCCCGACATCGAATGCCGACACCTCGCCGTCAGCAGTGGTATCGGTGTTGTCCTCGGTGGTGGACGGAGCCGATGTTTCCGGATCGGTGGCGGCGGTGGTCGACGTCGTCGATGCCGTTTCGGAATCGTCGTTTCCGTCGAGGAAGAACCACACGGCCACCCCCGCCAGCAGTCCGGCCACCGCCACCAACGCGAGGATGGGCAGCAGCCGTCGTCCCTCGGGCTCGGCCTCGTCGTCGACGGCCCAGTCGCGCTCGTAGAGATCGTCGTCGATGACACCCGCCGTACGGGTTGGATCGGTCGCCGTCGGGTCAGGCTCATCGGGATCGACCGGCGGGGCATCGAAGAGGGTGGGTTCGTCGCCGGTTGGCTGATCGGCGCCCCAGCCCGTGGGGTCGGGGCTGTCCTCGAAGGGTTGGTCGGACTCGCCGAGCGTGGACCCTCCGCTCTCTGGCTCGCCGTCGGGGTCGGGATCGGGGCTGTACCCGGGTCGGGCCTCGGGCGGGTAGTAAAGGCCATCCGATGCCCTCCACCAGCCGGGACCCTGGGGCAGGTCGCTCACCGCATTCTCCTCGGGTTCGTCGACATCCCTCGAAACCTACCTCGCCAGCACGGGTTACTAACTTCGCCCCCGCGGACGCCCCCTCGTCGTGGCACTCCCTTGTCATCAGAACGTGCCCTTGTCATGAGAACGTGCCCTTGTCATGAGAACGTGGCTCTGCTGGGATCTGCTGGGTGCCTCCCGAGATCCCATCCGCCCAACCAGATCGAGCGGAGCCTCGCCTGGCTGAAACTCTGCCGCTGTATCTGGCGTTGGCTGATCGGGTCGAAGTCGACATCGCGGCTCAGCCTCCCGGAAGTCGGGTTCCGTCGGAACCGGAACTGGCGGCCGAGCACGCTGTCAGTCGGTTGACCGCCCGTACCGCGCTCCAGGAGCTCGAGCGACGACTGGTGGTGCACAGGGTGCGGGGCTCAGGCACCTACGTCGCCCACCGCATCACCTATCCCGTTGGCTCCGCTACGGTCAGCGACCCCTACGACCTCGCCCGCCAGGCCGGGGCATCACCCACGCGGACACTGGAGTCGACCAGGACCCGCCGGCCCACTCCTGCGGTTAGATCCGAGCTCGACCTCGACGACGACGAGAAGGTGGTCACCATCGTCCGGACCGGTCGGGTCGACGGCATCCCCGCCTGGCATGGGACCACCCACCTCGTCCATGACCTGGTCGAAGGGATCAATCACGAGCTCGCTGCGGTTCCGGGCGGAGGTTCGATGATGGCGATGCTGGAGGGTTTTGGCCTCTCACCGGTGCTGGGCTGGACTCGAGCCGAACTCGGGGTTCTACCTGCGGGGATCGGCGAGGTGATGGGGGTGGTCGGTCGGCCCCTGGCCTGGGACGTTGAAACGGGGATCATCGACGAAGGTCTCGATCGACCGGTAGCCATCACCCGACGGTGGCTACGGGCCGATGCGTTCCGCCTGTGCTTCGAAGCGTGGGCCGCCCGGGGCTCGAACCCGGCACCTTGAGATTAAAAGTCTCCTGCTCTACCCGATGAGCTAGCGGCCCGATGACAGGCTAGGGGAGAGCGGGACGCAGCGCTTACTCGGGGGCCGGGGGATCCTGAGGGTTTTCAGGCGCCGACGGTGTCGGGGTAACGGTCGGCCAGTTCGGCCAACTCCGACCATAGAAGGGAGATCTCGGCATCATAGGCAGCGAGCGCCTCGGCAGAACCTTGCTCCTGGGCGGTCTCGCGCTGAACCTGCAGTTCGATGATCTGCAGCTCGATCCCGGTGGCGGCGAACTCAGGGCAGACGTAGGTGCTCATGTTCGTGCGGCTACCCCCAGGTCTCGGCGCACAAACTTGACGATCAGATGACGAACCGGCCGTGTCGTCTCCACCGCAGGGGGTAGCGTCGGGCTGTGACCGGCGTGGGAGGTAACACCGTCAAGGCGAACAGGGAGCGGGTGGCCGCCGACGACGCGTCCTGGATCCACATGGACAGCGCCAAGAACCCGATGGTGGTGTCGACCCTGGTGCGCTTCGGGCGGTCACCGGATTGGCCGACCGTGGTGACGGCGTTCCACGACAGGGTCATCTCCTGTTTCCCTCGATTCTCGCAACGGGTGGTAGCTGCTCCCTCGACGGTGGGGGGAGTCAGCGCCCTCGCCTGGGAGCGCGATTCTCATTTCCACCTCGACAACCACATCCAGCGCGATCGGGCCGAAGGCGCCGACCCCGAGCGGGCGATCCAAGAGCTCGTCGGTCGCCAGACCGGGGTGGCCCTAATCAGTGATCGGCCTCGCTGGCGGCTCCACCTGATCGACGACGACCATGGCGGAGCAGCGGTCCTGTTGCGCAGCCATCATTCGTTGGCCGATGGCCTGAGCCTGGTCCAGGTGCTGCTGGCGCTCGCCGATCCGCCGGCCGACGGTAGTTCGCACCCTCAGCAGATGCCGCTGGCGGTCACCGGCGAAGGGGCGCCGGGCAGCGTCACCACCCGCAAGGTGTCGGCGTTCGACGAGGCGCTGCTCAACCTGGTGAAACCGTCGGCACTCCTCGCCGCCACCACCGGCGCGCGCGCCAATGCCGCGGTGTACCGCAAGCTGGGTCTGCTCGCCGACCAGCGCAATCCGTGGCGGGGTGAGCTCAGCGGCAACAAGCGGTTCGTTTGGACGAATCCGGCACCACTCGACGCGGTGAAGCTGGTGGCGAGTGCCACCGGGGCAACCGTCAACGACCTGGCCCTGGCGGTGGTCACCGGCGCCCTGCACCAGTACTTCCGGCCCTCCAGCTCGATCCCCTACCGCGTGGGGGCCACCATTCCGTTCAACCTGCGTCCACTCGACGAACCACTGGCCCCTGAGCTCGGCAACCAGATCGGTCTGGTCTTCGTGAACCTGCCGGTGGGCATCGGTGACTCGCGTACTCGCCTCGACCACATCCGCCGCCGTATGGCCCGCATCAAGGCATCCCCCGAGGGAGAGATCGTACGGGCGGGAATGGCCATGATCGGCGCCATTCCCCAGCGGGCCATGGCCAAGGCCTGGATGGATCTCTTCACCCGCAAGTCCACCGCCGTCATCACCAACATCGCTGGTCCCAGTGCCCGCCTGTCGCTCACCGGTGTGCCGATCGAGTCGTTCATGCTGTGGGTGCCGACGTCTGGCCAGGTCGGTGTGGGGCTCAGCATCGTCACCTATGCAGGGTCGTTGCGGCTCGGGGTGCAGGTCGACACCGCAGTCGTTACCGACGTCGATCGCTTCGTCAAGCTCCTCGAAGACGAGCTCGGCCAAATCGACCGCTACGTTCTGGGCCGCTAGGGAGGGAGCTTGCCTGTGCCTCGCCCGTTCCGCTTCGCCGCTCAGGTGACCAAGGCCGATCCGGGCCGGTCCTGGCAGGATCAGGCCCGACAGATCGAGGATCTCGGTTACTCGAGTTTGCTCGTTCCCGACCATCTCGACCAGCAGTTGGCGCCGGTACCCGCCATGGCGGTGGCGGCGGAGGCGACCACGTCGTTGCGGATCGGTGCTCTCGTGCTCGCCAACGACTTCCGGCATCCGGTGGTCCTGGCCAAGGAGATGGCGACCCTCGACGTGTTGTCGGGGGGTCGGGTCGAGGTCGGGATCGGCGCAGGATGGATGCAAACCGACTACCAGCACTCCGGGATCGCTAATGACCCGGCGGGCCTGCGGGTCGATCGGCTGTCTGAGGCGGTCGATGTCATCAAAGGCTCGTTCACCGGCAAGCCCTTCTCGTTCCGAGGCGACCATTACGCCGTCGACGAGCTGAGCGGTTACCCGGTCCCGGTCCAACCCGGGGGTCCGCCGATCCTGATCGGTGCCGGAGCGAAACGCATGCTCGGGATCGCGGCTCGGCGAGCCGACATCGTGAGTGTCAACTTCGATCTCGCCGCCGGATCCTGGGATAGGAGTGCGCTCTCCACTGGCACCGGCGACGCCACTCGCCGGAAGCTGTCGTGGCTACGACGAGCCGCCGGCCAACGTTTCGCCGACCTCGAACTTTCGGTGACCGTCTTCGGTGCACGGGTGACCGACGATCGCCTCGGAGCGATGGAACGCTTGGCGCCGCGCTTTGGGGTGGACCCGGCCCAGGGATACGACCACCCCCACTTGTTGGTCGGATCGGTCGACCAGATCTGCGACACGCTGCGGCAGCGCCGGGAGGAGTTCGGCTTCAGCTACATCGCCATCGGGGGCGGCGCCTGGGAGGCGATGGCGCCCGTGGTGGAGCGCCTCGCCGGCACCTAGCCCGCTACTGTCGGGGAGGCTGACACATTCCGCGAAGGGGGTTCGCATGTCTCACCGTCAGGACCCAGGGGCGTCCGCGTCAGCCGGTTCGCCGCCGGCTACCGAGCCGACGAGGGCAGCGAACGCGGCGGTGGCCGCCTCCCTCGACCTCGCCGACCAGGAGGACTTCGAGCTCGCCATCCGCGGCTTCGTCGCCGCTCATCCAACCGGGCGGATCGACCGAACGGATGGGCGGGCCGCGTGGGACACCTCATCCCATGACTTCGTGCGCGGCTCGGTAGAGGCCCCCGACACGGTCAACCCCAGCTTGTGGCGCCAAGCCCGCCTCAACTCGATCCACGGCTTGTTCGAGGTCGTGCCGGGGGTGTGGCAGGCGCGGGGCTATGACCTTTCGAACGTGACCTTTGTCGCCGGCGACACCGGCTGGATCGTGATCGACCCTCTCACCTCGGCTGAGACGGCGACGGCCTGTCTGGCCCTGGCCGACGAGCACCTGGGTGCCCGCCCCGTGGTGGCGGTGATCTACACCCACAGCCACGTCGACCACTTCGGCGGAGTGCGTGGTGTCATCGACGACGAGGATGTGGCCGAGGGTCGGGTGCGGATCATCGCTCCGGCGGGCTTCATGGCCGAAGCGGTCAGCGAGAACGTCATCGCCGGCCCGGTCATGACGCGCCGAGCCCAATACATGTACGGCGGCCTCCTTCCGCCCGGGCCCACGGGCCACGTCGATGCCGGGTTGGGCAAGGCCACCCCCAAGGGAACGGTAGGTCTGATCCCACCCACCGAAGAGATCGGCCGGACCGGGACCGAACTGGTGGTCGACGGAGTGCGCCTGGTCTTCCAGTACACGCCCGGCACCGAAGCTCCTGCCGAGATGAACTTCTACTTCCCGGATCTGCAGTTGCTGTGCATGGCCGAGAACTGCACCGCCAATCTGCACAACGTGTACACGCCGCGGGGCGCTCAGGTACGCGATGCACTGGCCTGGAGCAAGTACATCGGTGAGGCCCTCGAGTTGTTCGGTACCGAGGCCGAGGTGTGCTTCGCCAGCCACCACTGGCCGCGGTGGGGCAACGCCGAGGTGCGGCAGTTCCTCACCCAACAGCGCGACCTGTACCGATGGTTGCACGACCAGACCATGCGCCTGGCCAATCACGGACTCACCCCGGTCGAGATCGCCGAGGAACTCGATCTGCCCGCCGACCTGGCCGACGAGTTCCACACCCGGGGCTACTACGGCACGGTCAACCACAACGTGAAGGCGGTGTACCAGCGCTATCTGGGATGGTTCGACGCCAACCCGGCCAACCTGCATCGCCTCCCCCCGACCGAGGCCGGGCGCCGCTACGTCGAAGCCATGGGTGGGTCCGCCGCGGTGCTCACCGCCGGGCGCGAAGCCTTCGACGCCGGCGACTACCGCTGGGTGGCTGAATTGGTCAACCACCTGGTGTTCGCCGAGCCGGACAACCTCGATGCCCGCCACCTCCAGGCCGATGCCCTCGAACAGATGGGCTATCAGGCCGAGTCGGGGCCGTGGCGGAACTTCTACCTCACCGGGGCCATGGAGCTACGCGCCGAAGGGCCTCCACTGGTGACCCCAGCGCGAGGAGGAGGCGGTCTGATGGCGGCGCTGAGCGTCGAACAGATCTTCGATGCCCTCGGTGTGCGGCTCAACGGCCCGGCCGCAGCGGGAGCGATCCTCACGATCAACTGGCGGTTCACCGATGTCGGTGAGGACCACGTACTGGGTTTGGAGAACGGTGCCCTGCACCACGTCGCGGGACGTCACGCGGTCGATGCCAACGCGTCGATCACCATGGCCAAGACAGCCCTCGGCCAGATCCTGGTGGGGTCTACCACCTTCGTCGATCAGATGGGAGAGGGGGCGATCGCCGTCGACGGTGACGCCAACGCTCTGATCGAATTGTTCGGCTACCTCGACCGTTTCCCCAGTTGGTTCCCCATCGTCACCCCCTGAGCCCGGTCGGCTCTAGGACTTGGGCAGGACCACGACCGACACGAAGAACTCATCGACCTTGCGGACCACCGACACGAACTGCTCGAAATCGACCGGCTTGGTGATGTAGGCGTTGGCGTGCAGGTTGTAGCTGGAGACGATGTCGCGTTCGGCATCGCTGGTGGTCAGGACCACCACCGGGATCCGGCGCAGCTCGGGGTCACCCTTGACCTCGGCGAGGACCTCGAGGCCGCTCTTGCGGGGCAGGTTCAGGTCGAGCAGGACCAGGTCGGGTCGGGGCTTGGCCGCTGAGCCGTCGGCGGCACGGAGATACTCAATGGCCTCAACGCCATCGGAGACGACGTCGAGGTGATTGGCGACCTTGCCTTCTTCGAGTGCCTCCCTGGCCATCAATACGTCGCCGGCATCGTCTTCGACAAGGAGAATGCGGATGGGCTTGAGCTCGGTCACGACGGGGTTTCTCCAAACGGATGGGAACTCTGGTGGGCGGGTAGGTCAGGGAGGAGCATGTCAGGGGCAACATTGGGCAGCCCAATGACAAAGCAGGCCCCTGTCATCGCGGCCGCCCCCGAAGCCTCCGAGGACGGGCGCAGGCGGATGTTACCGCCATGGAACTCCACTATTCGCTTGCTGATCGCCAGGCCGATTCCGGTGCCGTCGTAGACGTCACGCGTGTGGAGGCGCTGGAAGATCTCAAAGATGCGGTCCTCGAACTGCGGGTCGATCCCGATGCCGTTGTCGTGCACGGTGATCTCCCAACCGTCTTCCATCTCGGTCGTGGTGATCATGATGAAGGGCGGGTCCTCGCCCCGGAACTTGATGGCGTTGCTGATCAGGTTGTTGAACAGGGTTCGCAGCAGGGCCGGATCGCCCGCGACCACCGGGAGGCCGGCCACAGAGAGCGTGGCCTCATCGCCCGCATCGCTGCCAGCACCGACATCGGCCCAGACCTGGGCGACGATGTCGTTGAGATCAACCGGTTCGAACGTCTCGGTCGTGCGCCCGACCCGGGAGAACATGAGGAGGTCGTTGATCAGCGTCTGCATTCGCTGGGCGCCGTCGACGGCATAGGCGATGTACTCGCGCGCGCGGTCATCAAGCTGGTCGGCGTAGCGCCGTTCCAGGAGCTGGCAGAAGCCGGCCACCTTGCGGAGAGGCTCTTGCAGGTCGTGCGAGGCCACGTAGGCGAACTGCTCCAGGTCACGGTTGGATCGACGAAGGTCAACGGCAATGCCCTCGGCTTCTTCCCGGGCCCGCTGGCTTTCCTGGAGCTCATCGAGGATCTGACGACGCATCGCCTCGATGTCGCGGGCCAACGCCCGGACTTCTGAAGGACCTGATTCGGTGACCTCGTGGGAGAACCGACCCGAGGCGACGGTGCGGGCCGCGTCACCGAGTTGGTCGAGGGGGCGAAGCACCTCGCGGCGCAGCGCGAGGGCGGTGAAGATCCCGAGGGTGACCACCATCACCAGGGCAAAGACCGAAGCGACCACGAGTTGGCTGAGGGCCCGGTCCATGTTGTCGACCGAGTCTTGACGGCGGGCCCGCAGAGCATCGCCGAGCGAAACGCCGGCGCTGCTGACGGCCTCGAACTCCACGACGGGAGAAGCCAGGATGGCCAACGCCCCGTCGCGGTCGCCGTTGCGGGTCGCTTCGATGGCGGGAAGTGCGACCGTCTGGCGCCACTCCTCGGCGAGGGTTTCGAGCGCCTGGGTCCTTTCGCTCACGATCGGGTTGGTATCGCTGGCACCGAGCAGGAGTGCGGCGGCTTCGAGTTCGACCGCGATGGCAGCGTCGAAGTCGGCGAGGATGCTCTCGGCGCCGCCACCCAACACGAAGCCCCGCATCGAGGCCTGCTGCTCGAACAGTGAGACCTGGAGATCGAGGCTCGCCACCCTGGCCAGCTGCCACCTGTCGACCAGATTGTCGCGGGCACCGGACAAGCGGACGATCGACCCGACACCCGCAGCCGTCATGAGGATGAGGGCCAACGCTCCGATCACGAGCAGCAAGGTCAGGCGACCTCGCAGCGACATCACGCCACCGTGAGCGAGCGCAGGGAATCGAGTTCGACCTGGACGACCGCGATGTCGTCGTCTATTGGCCCGCCGTTGCGACTGGTGACCTCGATCATGAGCTTCTCGAGCATGACTTCGTGGCGGTGGCCTTCGCCGTGGATGGCCGCCACCAGGTCGGTGACCCCGTCGATCCCGAGCCGGTCGGAAGAACCCGGGGCGGAGCGTCCTTCGAACAGGCCGTCGGTGTAGGCGAGCAGGGTGGTGCCGGGAGGGACCTCGATGAGCGATTCTGCCCAGGATGAACCTTGGATCACGCCGATCGGGGGCCCCGGGACCGGGCTCAGCAGCTGCACCCCGGATGTCGACACGGCCAGTGGCGGAGGATGGCCCGCCAAGGTGATTCCAATCGTGTCGGTGCTGTCGAGACGCATGGAGGCGATGGTGGTGAACTGGCTGGACACCATGGCTTCGGCCCGCATCAGGTCGTCGAGTTGGGCCATCACCTCTGGAGGAGTCAGCCCGGCGCGGACGAGGGCTCTCCAAGCGACGCGAAGCATGACCCCGAGCGCCGCTTCGTCGGGGCCGTGGCCACACACGTCGCCCACCAGCAGGTGAAGCTCGTCGTCGTGTTCGACCAGGTCGTAGAAATCGCCGCCAATTCGCAGGCGGTCAGAACCGGGCTGGTAGCGGGCGGACCACCGGACACCCAGGTAGCGGTCGAGCAGAGGCGACGGCAACAGCCCACGTTCGAGACGGGCGTTTTCTTCCTGGAGTAGATCGTGTTCGAACAACAGGCGGGCGGCTTCGTCGGCCCGGCACCTTTCCAGGGCATAGCCCACCGACCGCCGCAGGGTGCTGGGCTCGACCTGACCCTTGATCAGATAGTCCTGGGCTCCGGCGGCGACCGCGAGCAACCCTTGCCGCTCGTCGGCCGTGCCGGTCATGACCACCAGGGGGCCGCCAGGCGCCGACTCACGGAGAGCGTGAAGGGCTTCGAGTCCCTGGGCATCAGGCAACCCCAGGTCGACCAGAGCACACCAGCGCAGACCCGCGGGTTGGGCTTCGACCAGAACTCGCGCCTCGGCCAGGGTGCGGGCCCGCACCACCTCGCAGGTGTCTTCGTAGGTGTCTTCGACCAGCACCTCAACCAAAAGGGCATCGCCGTCATCGTCCTCGACCAGGATGATGCGCTCGACCTTGCCGGTCATCGGCATGGTGTGCCCGCCCTTCTGATGGACCCCACCGAGAGCGCCGAGGAGGAGTCGGCCAGTGCCGGACATACGCGACGGGCTAGCGACAAGCGAGCTCCTACGAGACGAGAACGGGAAACCGGGGGTCTGGTGGACCTGGATACTAGGAGATCAATCAAGGGCACTGAGATCCGGAGGAACGTCGACGGCATACTGCTGAAGTACATCGAGGGGCACTATCGACAGGACGTCCTCGTTGGTTGAGGCCAACACCACAGGAGCGGCCTGGCCGTCGTGATGAGCCCGCAACCAGTTGGGGGCGGTGACACACCATCGGTCGCCAGGCTTGAGGCCTTGGAAATGAGCCATGGGGGTGGAGAGATCGTTTCCGATGCTGCGCTGATGAGCCAGGAACTCCTCGGTCACCACGGCGCAGATGGTGTGCATGACCCGAGGGTCGCCCCCGGTGTTGCAGCAGCCATCGCGGAAGTACCCGGTGACGGGATCGGTACCGCACTCCTCCAGCTCGCCCCCCAGGACGTTGCGCTCGGCCATCGGCTCAGTATCGCCGCAGATCTCCCGTCAGGTGAGTCGGGTGATGGCCACGAGCGCCATCACCGGCGTGCCTTCTTCGTCGGAGGCATCGAGGTCGACGCTCGCTTCGAGCACCCAGTCGCCGTAGCCCTCGGGGTCGAGGATGGTCTGGCGCACCTGCCAGGTGCGACCGGCGGTGGTGTCGAGCCGGAACCGAGGTGCCGAGCGGGCATCGGGGCCGATGTCGATGGACGAGTGCTCGGCCCAGTAGGGCGCCATCGCCTCGACCACCGAATCGAGCCTCCACTCGCCCGACGACTCTCGCTCCACCAGGGCGTCATAACCACGGCGGGCCAACAGCTCGACCCAGCGGAACGCCTCGTTGCGGACCATGACCCGAAACGCCCGGTCGTTGGCGGTGACCCCGTGATCTGCGGCCCCGACCTGTTCGGTCGGCACGGGAACCGCCAGCGCCGGATCGAGGGCCTCATCCGGATGCTGGAGCTGCTCCCATTCCTCCAGAAGGCTGGAGTCGACCTGGCGAACCGTTTCGCCCAGCCACTCGGTGAGGTCATATACCTCGTCGGTCTTGGCCTCCTCAGGGACGTTCTGAATCAAGCCTTTGTAGGAGTCGGACAGGTAGCGAAGTAGCAGGCCTTCGCTACGGGCGATGCCGTAGTGGGCGACGTAGTCGTGGAAGGTCATCGCCCGCTCGTACATGTCGCGCGCCACTGACTTGGGGTTGATGTTGTCGGCCACCCATGGGTGCTGGGTGGCGTAGAGGTTGAACAGGTCGTAGGTGAACTCGCGCAACGGCTTGGGGTACTCGACCTTGTCGAGCTCCTCCATGCGCTGCTCGTACTCGACTCCCTCGGCCTTGAGGCGAGCGATCAACTCTCCTCGCAACTTGTCGAGCTGGGCGGCCAGCACCACGCCGGGGTTCTCGAGCACCGACTCGACGATCGACAGAACGTCGAGGGCGTAGGTGTTCGAGGGGCCCTCATCCGCATCGTGGGCGAGCAGCGGGATTGCTTCGAGTACGAACGGCGACAGGGGCTGGTTGAGCGCGAAGTCGGACTGGAGGTCGACGGTGACCCGCACCAGCCGGTCCTGGTCGTCGGGCTCGTCGAGAACCTCAACCACGCCAGCTCGAAGAAGCGACCGGTAGATCGAGATGCTTGAACGGATGTGTCGGCGCTGGGCCGGACGTGGATCGTGGTTCTCGACCAGCAGCTTGCGCATGGCTCCGCAGCCGTCGCCCGGCCGGTCCAACACGTTGAGCAGCATCGAGTGGCTCACCCTGAAGCTGGATGTGAGCGGCTCGGGTGAGGCGGCGATCAGCTTCTCAAAGGTGTCATCGCTCCAGGGCACATAACCCCGTGTGGGTGGCTTCTTGCGAACCACCTTGCGCTTCTTCTTGGCGTCGTCGCCCGCTTTGGCCACGGCCTTTTCGTTCTCGATGACGTGCTCGGGAGCCTGGGCCCACACGTAGCCGGCGGTGTCGTAACCGGCCCTTCCGGCCCGGCCGGCGATCTGATGGAACTCCCGGGCGGTGAGAAGCCGCGACGACACGCCGTCGTACTTGCCGAGCTGGGTGAGCAACACGGTGCGGATCGGCACGTTGATCCCCACCCCGAGG
>CAZEFG010000001.1:18461-32019 GCA_964511355.1 uncultured Iamiaceae bacterium | reverse complement strand
CCCTGGTCGAGCACGTAGGCCCGGTGGGCGATCTGCAGGCACCGCCGGGCGTTCTGTTCGACCATCACGATCGACACGCCGGTCTCGTTGATCTGCTTGACCCGCCGGAACACCTCGTCTTGGTTGGCGGGCGACAAGCCGGCCGACGGCTCGTCGAGGAACAGCACCGACGGCTCCATCATGAGGGCGCGGCCCATGGCCAGCATCTGGCGTTCGCCACCCGACAGCAGGCCGGCCCGCTGGGTGGGGCGCTCGCCGAGAAGCGGGAAGAGATCGGCCACGAAGCGGTAGCGGTCCTCAAAGAGGTGGGGAGCCTGGTAGACGCCCATCTCGAGGTTCTCTTTGATGGTGAGGTTGGGGAAGACGTTGTTGGTCTGGGGCACATAACCGATGCCCAGCCGGACCAGTTCGTGGGCGGGGAGGTTGGTGATCTCCTTGCCTCGCAGACTGACCCGTCCCGACCGGATCGGGACCAACCCGAACATGGCCTTCACGAGGGTCGACTTGCCGGCCCCGTTGGGCCCGACGATGCCCACCAGTTCGCCGTCGAACAGCTCGAGGTTGGTGCCGTTGAGGATGTCGAGGCCGGGCAGATATCCGGCGATGACCTCGTCGGCTTCGAGCACGAGGTGCTGGTCCACTGGATCGCTGTTCACCGGTTCGGTCATCAGGAATCCTCGGCGCGGCTGGTACCCAGGTAGGCGTCGATGACCTGGGGATCGGAGCCGACAAAGCGGGGCGGACCTTCGGAGATGATGGCCCCCTGGGCGAGGCAGACCACCCAGTCGCTGATGCCCATGACCACGTCCATGTCGTGCTCGATGAAGATGACGGTCATGCCCTCGTCGCGCAGCGCGATGACATGTTCGAGCAGCGATTGCACCAGACGGGGGTTGACTCCGGCCATGGGTTCGTCGAGGAGGATGACCGAGGGTTCGACCATGAGGGCCCGGGCCATCTCCAACAGCTTGCGCTGACCACCGGAGAGGGTGCCGGCGTACTCGTCGCGCATGTGGACCAGGTTGAACCGGGTGAGGAGTTCTTCGGCGCGTTGGCGTACGTCGTCTTCCTGGCTGCGCCAGCGGAACGGCATGAGGGCCCACGAGAGCTTTTCGCCGCTTTGACCCGAGGCGCCGAGCATCAGGTTGTCGAGCACGCTCATCTTGGCCAGAGCCTTGGTGAGCTGGAAGGTGCGGACCATCCCTGACCGGGCGACCGCGTAGGCGGGCTTGCCGTGCAGGGGCTGGTCGTCGAGGTACCAGGTGCCGGTGTCGGCGTCGTCGAATCCGGTGAGCAGGTTGAACAGGGTGGTCTTGCCGGCGCCGTTCGGGCCGATCATCGATGTGATCAGGCCGCGTTGGACTTCGAGGTGGTCGACATCGACCGCCTTGAGGCCACCAAAGGAGCGCGACACCTTGTCGGCGACGAGGATGGCGTCGGGCTTGGGCACACCGGGACGGGTTTCGACCCCGGCGAGCGACTGGCTGGCGGTGACATCAGCGGGCACTGATCATCACCTCCTCGCGCTTGCCGAACATCCCCTGGGGACGCCAGACCATCAGGACCATCAGCATGAGCCCCACGATGACAAAGCGCACGGCGGCGAACTGTTGGCTGGTGAGGAGCCACTCGGGGATCCACCCTTCGGCCACCCCTTGGCGCAGAATCCCTTCGGCGAAGATCACGATGAACCAGAAGGTGACCGCCCCGGCGAAGGCGCCGCGCACGGTGGCGGCACCGCCGAGGATCATGACGGTCCACACAAAGAAGGTCTGTTGGGGCATGAAGGCATCGGGTGCCACCGCGGCGGATTCAAAGGCGAGGAGCATGCCCGCCAGCCCGCCGATGACCCCGCCGATGCAGAGGCTTTGGACCTTGACCATGAAGGCGTTCTTGCCCAGGGCGCGGGCGGCGTCTTCGTCTTCGCGGATGGCCTTGACCACCCGGCCCCACGGCGACTTCATCAGCCGCCACACCACCAGGGCGCAGATCACTGCCACGCCCCAGCCCACGAGGAGGACCCAGAGTTGGCGGTGCGAGAACGAGATGCGCCAGAACCCGTAGGTTCCGGTGCCAAAGGGGTTGAGGCTGAAGAACTCCTCGCCGATGCCCTGGATGCCGTAGACCCCGCCGGTGAGACCCTCGAGGCTGCGCGACCGGATGGCGATTCGGATGATCTCGCCCACGGCGATGGTGGTGATGGCGAGATAGTCGATCCGCAGGCGCAGGGTGGTGACCCCGAGCAGCAGGCCGAGGATCGCGGCCGCCAGCATGCCGGCGGGAATGGCGGCCCACAGAGTCCACCCGGCGTCGATGAGTATGGCCATGGTGTAAGCCCCGATGGCCATGAAGGCCACGTGGCCGAAGTTCAACAGCCCGGTGTAGCCGAAGTGGACGTTGAGTCCGATGGCGGCCACCGCGAGGGCGGCGGCCTGGATGCTGACCGACTGCGAGAGGCTGTTGGCGAAGACGTCGAGAATCCAGCCCATCAGCCGAACCGCTCCCTAACCCCGAGGATCCCCTGGGGTTTGAACAACAGGACCAGAACCAGCACCACGAGAGCCACCATCAGCTTGAGTTCGGTGGGGAACCAAAAGGTCGACACCTGGGTGGCGATGCCCACGATGAGACCACCGAGCATGGCTCCGTAGGCGGTACCAAGGCCGCCGAGGACCACTGCCGCGAACAGCAACAGCAGCAGGTCCATGCCCATGGTCCAGCGCACGGCGTCGGCCACGCCGAACAGCACGCCGCTGAGCCCGGCAAGAGCGCCACCGAAGACCCATGTGGCGGCGGTGACCCGGCGCACGTCGATACCGCTCGATTCGGCCAGGTCGCGGTTGACCGACACGGCTCGCATGGCCGTGCCGATGCGGGTGTTGCGCAGGGCCCACCCGACCATGAGCAACAGGATGCCGGCGAGGATCATGCTGATCCAGGCCTTGGGGGTGAGCGAGAAGGGACCGATGGCGAACTGGGACTGGAGACGAAAGTCGACGTAGTAGTCGCGATTCGAGCCGAAGATGGCGAGATAGAGGTGACGCACCAACAAGGCGAGGCCGATGGAGATGATCATGGCCGCGATCTCGCCGGACTTGCGGCGGCGGACCGGCCCGAAGATCCCGACCTCCCACGCCCCGGCAAAGGCCCCGGTGGCGACCACGGCGAGCACCCCGGCCGCCAGCAGGGGCATCGCGGGGATGAACCCGGCGCCCCGCTCGAACCACAGGGCGAGGATGGCCCCGAAGGCGAGCAGTTCGCCGTGGGCGAAGTTCACCAGCCCGGTGACGCCGTAGACCATGGAGAGGCCGACCGCACCGAGGGCGATGAGCATGCCGTAGCGGATGCCGTCGACGAATAGGTTGGCGAGGTGAGAGGCGCTGGAGGTTCCGGAGCTGACTCGCTCGCCGATGGGGAACAGAACCGGTTGGCTGCGGCCTTCGCGCACGTTGGGGGTGAGGGTGGCCCGGTCGGCGTTACGCAGCGAGACCCCTTCGGGGAGGGTGTCGACATCGAGGGTGACCTCGTACCGGCCGGGTTCGGGGACCGCCACCGACCAGGTGCCATCCTCGGCGCTGACCCCGCTGCCGACCTCGGCCCCGTCTTCGGTGGTGACCACGATGGTGACGCCGGCTACCGGCTCGTCATCGGCGTCGACGAGGGTTCCGCCGACCCCTTGCTCGGCTGCGTCCTGGGCGGAGGCGGGCGCGGCGAGAACCAGGGCGAACAGCGCCGGCACCAACGCTGCCAGGACGACCACGACGGCCAGGGATTTTCTGGATCGGGTCAGGCTCAGGAGCACTAGGCGGGACTCGTTCACGAAAAGGCGGAGCCCACAGCGTTCAGGCCCGCTTGGTTGAGGACTGCGACAGCGTAGCCAAGCGATACCGGCATATGCCTACCGGCGGTCACCTTCCGTGGTCATCGCGCGGTTAGGCCCACCCGATCGAGCACCTCGCCGAGAGGGGCGACCATGCCGGTGTAGAAGGTGCCGAACTCGCCGTAGAGGGCCGAGGCCTGGTCGTAGCGCATGGTGTAGACGACTTCTTTGAGATCGTCGGGGCGTTCGGCGAAGAGGGTCACGCCCCATTCGTGGTCGTCGATGCCGGTCGACCCGGTGACCACCTGGAGCACGCGCCCGGCGAACTTGCGGCCTGATCCGCCGTGTTCGTACATCAGCTCCATGCGCTCTTCGTAGGGCAGGGTGAACCAGTTGGCGCCGACCTTGCGGCCCTTCGACATGGGATAGAAGCACCAGGCGTTGCGGCCGTCGGGGGGCAGGTTGGGGTAGAGCCTGGCGTTCTTGAGGTGGTCGGGCACCCCTTGGGCGTATTCGGAGATCTCGGTGAGCGACACATAGGAGTCGACCAGCTCGAGATCGGCGGCCAGCAGGTCGGTCTGGAGGCGCCGCAGGCGCCACATGTCAGAGGCCATGGCCATGAAGGCCAGATCGGCCTTGTGGCCGAGCATCGCCACGGGCACCACGTGGTCGCGACCGCCGGATTCATCGCTGTCGGGCACCGGATCCGTTGCTGCCGCCACCGCGGCCTCGATCTCGTCACGCTGCGTGCTGGGGGTGAGCTTGAGGAACAGGTGCAGCACGCACATGCCCACGGAGGGAATCAACGGCTGGGTCATGAGCCCAAGCTAACGCCCCCTGTTTCGATTGGCAGATTCGGGGGTTTTGGGCCTTTTGAGCTACCGGTCGGTCACTTCCGGGACCGGATGACGAGCCGTAGTCCACATGGCCTATACGGATGTGCTTTGATTGTCACTATGAGTGACTTCGCTACCCGGTTGGTCCGCCGTCTGCGCGACCGCGCAGAGTCGGTCGACCTCACCGGTCCCGCCTTTCATGGCACCATCGGCTACAGCGACGACACTCGGGGCTGGGATCCCCGCACCAAGGCGGTGTCGACACCGATAGACGCCGAAGCTGCCCGGGCCCGACACTTTGGACGCCGGGCGTGGTCGTGCGTGCTGCGTCGTTCGGGTCGCCTGGTGGTGGTCGCCCAGCTCACCACCGGCGAGCTTCGGGTGATGCGTTTCGACGGTACCGACTCCTACGTCGAGGAAACTCGCGAGTTCCACCCCACCGACGGCCGGCTCTGGCTGCGCAGCATCAAGCGGGTCAACGGCGACGAGACCACCGCACCCGCTTCGGCGCTGGTGACCGACTGGTTCACCTGGGTCGGGCCGGGCACCACTGCCACCTGGACCCGTTTCGATGCCCGTTCTCCCCAGGGCCGTCGCCAGGAGCTTCGACTCGACTGGGAGCCGGAGGGCAACTGGTTCGCCGTTCCCGCCTGGGACGACTACGACCACCTCATCGAGCCGACCGACCTGCTGTCGCGTCTCTGGCCCGAAGCCGCCGGGCTCCCCGCCATCGCCTCCTGACGAGCACGCTGGCCCCCTGATACGGCGGGCCCCCTGCCCCCTCCCTAGGGGCTCGCCCACCTCGCGCCGACAACGCCGGAATAGCAACCCAGCCTTACCAGGCCGACCCCCTGATACGGCGGACCCCCCGCCCCCTCCCTAGGGGCTCGCCCACCTCGCGCCGACAACGCCGGAATAGCAACCCAGCCTTACCAGGCCGACCCCCTGATACGGCGGACCCCCTGCCCCCTCCCTGGGGCGACGTGCCCACCTCGCGCCGACAACTTCGGGTAGCAAGCCTGCCTAACAAGCGAGGTTGTCGGCGCGAGGTGGGCGGTGGGGGGCGCGGCGGGCGCTACGGGCCGAGACGGACATCGGCGAGGCCGGCGACAGCGAAGTGGGCGTCAGCGAGGTGGGCGGTCGGCAAGCGAGGTTGTCGGCGACAGCGAAGTGGGCGCCAGCGAGGTTGTCGGCGACAGCGAAGTGGGCGCCAGCGAGGTTGCCGGCGACAGCGAAGTGGGCGCCAGCGATGTTGTCGGCGCGAGGTGGGCAGCAGTCTGAAGCGGCCCAGCTGAGCGCCGAAGCACCGGGCCGAGCGTTCGAGGCGCCGGGGCCGGGCGTCAGTCGGGTGGGCGTCAGTCGGCGGAGGTGGGCAGGGCGCCCCAGTCCTGGCTGTCGATCGAGCCACGATCGGACTCGATTGGGTTGGTCGCCTTGGTGCCCTTGCCGTTGCGTCGGCCCTTCGGCTTGGATCTTCCGGCGCTGTTCTCCGAGCCGTACACCCCGTACCCGTACCCGTAGCGACCCGCCTGGGCGGTCTGGCGGTTCAGCACCGTACCGAGAAGCGGAGCGTCGACGAGTTGGAGCTGTTCGACCGCCCGGGTGACCTGGCCGCGATCGCTGCGACCGACGCTGGCCACCAGGATCATCCCGTCGACCATGCCGGCCACGATCAGTGGGTCGGTCACCGCCAGCACCGGCGGGGCATCGATGATGACCAGGTCGGCCTGGGCGGACACGGAGTTGATGAGGCTGCGCGCCCGCTTGCCCGACAACAGCTCGGACGGGTCGGGGGGCACAGGCCCTGAGGTGATGACCACCAGGCCGGGCTCGCCGCTGATGCGATGGGCGGCGGTGTCGAGGCTCGCTTCGCCGAGCAGGACGGTGGTGAAGCCGGTGTCGTTGGAGAGCCCGAAGAACTCGTGGACCCGGGGCTTACGGAGGTCGCAGTCGACCAGCACCACCCGTTGGCCGGCCCGGGCGCACGCAACCGCCAGGTTGACGGCGGTGGTGGACTTGCCGTCGCCGGGACTGGGGCTGGTGAAGCCAATGGTTCCGATGGTGCGGTCGATGCCGAGGAACTGCACCGACGTGCGCAGACCGCGGTAGGCCTCCGCCGATGCCGACTGGGGCTGTTCCTGGGTGATGACGTGGGGCGCGTCCGTCGGCCTCCAGGTCGACAGGTTGGGCACCACTGCCAGCGTGGCCAGCCCGCCGGATGCGGCTTCGAGGTCGTCTTCGTCGCGCAGCGAGGTGTCGAGGTACTCGAGCAGGAACGCGGCGCCGACGCCGAGCACCAGACCGACCACCAGGGCGAGCACGGCGTTGCGCAGCGTGGTTGGTTCGAACGGGGCCTCGGCCACCTCGGCGGGGCGGATGAGTTGCGCTCCGCTCCCCTGGGCCAGCTCGGCCGACAGCATGAGGCTGCTGAGCAGCTCGGAGTAGCGGTCGCGTTGAGTTTGGAGGGCGGTGAGGCGACGGTCGTCGGAGCCGAGAGCGTCGATCTCGTCGTCGATCTCGGCCATGCGCTGCTCGATGATCTCGCCGCTGGCCATGTACTCGGCCACCATGCTCTGGCGGCGCTCGGTGATGAAGGCTTGCGCGTAGGCGTCGGCGGCCTGGGCGGCCAGGGTGGCGTTGGCGCTGGCGGCGCTGAAGTGAACGACGTCGGCGTCGGCATCGGCACGGACGCTGAGATCGGGCTCTTCTCCCACCAAGGCGCGGGCGGCGTCGACCACCGCACCGCCCTCGGCCTGGCGCACCTCGTTGGCCAGTGACCGCACCGTGCCGGTGCGGACCTGGTCTCCGATGGCGACCGAGCTGGGTGTCTGACGGATGAGAACCTCGGCGCTGCTGCGATAGCGGGAGGTCTGGGTGAGGGAGGCGAGCACCGCGACTCCGACCACGACCGCCACGGCGACCGCTACGACCAGCCAGCGTCGCCGCAGGACCTCGAAATAGTCGCGCAGTTCAAGCTCCGCCGGATCGTTCATGGTCACCATCGTCGACCAAGCTAGTTTCCCCCCACCTCCGACATGAACACCACCGGCTGGCTGCACGTGCCTAATGGGCCGTTTGTGGGGGAGAATGACGGGATGGGCGTCCCGCGGGTGAGCGTCGTCATCCCCACCTACAACCGAGCGCACCTGGTGGCCGACGCGGTACGCAGCGTGCTCGACCAACAGGGTGTCGAAGTCGAGGTCGCGGTCGTCGACGACGGCTCCACCGACAACACCTCCGACGTGCTCGCCGAACTGGCCCGGTCCGATTCGCGGGTCATGGCCCTACGCCAGGAGAACGCAGGCCCGTCGGCCGCCCGCAACACCGGCATCGCCGCCACCACGGCTCCTCTGGTCGCTTTCCTCGACTCCGACGATCTGATGGTGCCCGCTGATCGACTGGCCATACAGGCGGCCTACCTGGCCGAGCATTCCGACGCCGGCTTGGTGATCGGCACCGGCGATGTCGTGGTGATGGACGGGGTGGAACCCCCATGGTTGGTCGTCAATCAACGGGACGCCGGAGTCCCCGGCTGGGTCGTCATGACGATGATGGTCCACCGCACCCTTCTCGAAGCGGTCGATGGATTCGAGACGACGATGCGCATCGCCGAGGACACCGACCTAGTTGCCCGCCTCATCGACGCCGGAGCCGGGATGGGCAAGATCGAGACCCATTTCGTCGTCCGCCGGATCTTTGGCGACAACCTCATCTCCACCATCACCGACAACGGGGCGGTCTTCGATGTCATCCGCCGCCACCGCCAACGGCAGGCCACAATCTCACCCGACTCTTAGGAGACCGAGGTACCAATGTCCGACACCAGATTCCAGATCAACGCTCCTGCAGTGGTGGCCGAGGAGGTCGACGGCGAGGTCATCGCCATCAACCTCTCGACGGGCGCGTACTACAGCATGCAGGGGTGGTCAGCATGGGTGTGGTCGGGGCTGGCCGGAGGGGCCCCGGTGTCCGCTCTTGCGCCCGCGATACCCAGCCCCGATGCCTTGGCGCCGTTCGTCGAAGCGCTGGTGAATGACCGTTTGTTGGTACCGGTCGACGCCGGTTCGGTTCCCGCGGACGAGACCAACGGCGAGGTGGCGACGCCTCCCACCGAGCCGTTCACCGGCTTGCTGCTCGAACGCCACACCGACATGGCCGACCTCATCCTGCTCGACCCCGTGCACGACATCGACCCCGACGAGGGATGGCCTCGCGTCGCCACCGACCACCAGTGACCAAGGGGTTCGATCCGACCCTCAGGTACCTGGCCCGATCATGGGATCAGGCCGTCGACGCCAAGGCACTGGAGGTCCGTAGCATCGAGGTGGCCGGCCTCGTGCTGCGGTTCGAGGCGGCGGGAACCGTTCTCATCGATCGTCTGTGGCCGGCGTTGGCCCACCATCCGGCGGCGGTTTCTGGCCCAGGCCAGGACCAGGTCCCCAGCGCAACCGTGCGGCTGTGGGATCTGGCCACTACCGGGGCTCCCCGGCCTCCATTGCCCGATGCCCTCTTCGCAGCCGAACGAACCCTGATCCGGGGCTTCGCGACCGACGGCGATCGGCGGATCGGGTTCAGTCCCGACAGCGGGATGCTCACCCTGTGGGACGAAGGGACCAAGGTGCTGTGGTGCTGCACGGAGGACCCGACCGCGATCCCCTGGTGGGAGCAGGCCGCTCCCCTGCGAACCCCGCTGAGCTGGTGGCTCGAAACCAACGACCGCTTCATGGTCCACGGCGCGGTGGTGGGCGACGAAGACGGAGCGGTGGTGCTGGCGGGTCGGGGCGGGTCGGGCAAGTCCACCACCGCACTGGCCTGTCACCTGGCTGGCCTCGGCTACCTCGGCGACGACTACTGCGCTGTGTCGATGAGCGACGGACCAACCGCGCACTCGCTCTACGGCAGCGCCAAGCTCGTGGTCGAGGACCAGCACCGCCACGGGGCCTTGGCCAGCGTCATCTTGAACCCCGAAGCCGGCGCCGACGAGAAAGTGGTGGCCTTGGTAAGTAGGGCCCCCGGCGCCCGGATGGTGCCATCGGCCCCGATCGCCGCGGTGATGGCGGTGCGGGTGGGCACCGACTCCCGCACCCGCGTGTCGCCCGCGTCTCAAGCCGAGGCCCTGAAGGCGTTGGCGCCGTCGTCGATCCTTCAGCTCCGGGGTATCGGCGCGACCACCATGACGGCACTGGCCGACCTGGTGCGTTCGGTGCCGGTGGGCATCCTCGAACTCGGCCGCGACCGCGACGAGATCGTCGAGACGGTGGCCGCGCTGGCGCAGGGGAAGCTGTCGTGGTGATCGGTGCTGGTTCATCCTCGGCGCGGGTGAGTGTGGTGATCGGGGCCTACAACGCCGAGCGCTACCTGGCCGAGACGGTGAGGTCGGTGCTCGACCAGACTCGTCCGGTCGACGAGGTGATCGTGGTCGATGACGGTTGCACCGACGCCACCGTGTCGATCGCCCGGGCCTTCGGTTCGCCGGTCGCGGTCATCGAGGCCGACCACGGCGGGGCCGGCGCGGCCCGCAACATCGGCATCGCGGCCGCCACCGGGTCGATCATCGGTCTGTGCGACGCGGACGACCTGTGGCTACCGACCAAGATCGAAGCCCAGCTGACGGTGTTAGATGCCAGAGCAGGCAACGACCCGGGAAGAGCGGTGGCCGTCTTCTGCGATGCGAAGGAGTTCGTCAGCCCCGACATCCAGCACGAGTACGGCGGCCGGGCACCCCGCAACCACGTGGAACGGGCGCGGCTGTCGTCGGCGTTGCTCGCCACCCGCTCGACCTTCGAGCGGGTCGGCCCTTTCGGTGCTGGCACCACCGACTGGCTCGAATGGTGCTCCCGCTTGGGCCAAGAGGCCGACGAGGTCCACCACATTCCCACCGTGCTGGTGCGTCGCCGTCTCCACCTCAACAACTCCACCCTCGCCAGCGCCCACCGCGTCGCGATGGTGCCCGCCATAGCCGCGCACCTCAAACGGCGACGGGAGCAGAGTTGACCTCCCCCGCCGCGTTGCTCGCGGCCCCGTACGAGCCGTTGTTGCTGCGGGCTGCGACCGCCGCTCCGGCCGACGCCGTGGCCGCGTGGACGACCTTCCTCGATGCTCACCGCCTCGACGAAGTGGGCGACGCCGAAGCTCAGCGACTCCTGGCTGGCGTCCACCACCGCCTCACCGCGGCCGGTGCCCCCGCCGCCACCCCCGAACTGGCCCGCTTGGTCGGTGTCCGTCGCCGGACCTGGGTGCTCAACCAGCAAGCCGCGGCCGATCTGGTCGCCGCGGTCGACCTGCTCGACAAGGCCGGGATCGAGGCGGTCGTCGCGCCGTTCACCGCATCCTGCCTCAGCGGCGACATCGACCGGGTCGAGGTCGGCGTCCCCGCGCTACTCGTCACGCCCTGCGACGCCCGCCGCGCCCGCCATGTCCTCGGTGTCCGCCATGTCCTCGGTGCCCGCAGCCAGAGCGTTTCGGTGGGTTACTGGCCCAGCCCGTGGATGAGAGACATCCGCGACCCCAACCCGGCGTGGACCCTGATCACCCAAGGCGCAACCACCAGCACCATCGCCCGGCGCGAGGTCTCGGTCCTCGACCCCACCACCGCACTGGTGGCGGTGGCCACCACCGGCTTGGTGCCGGGTTCGGCGATCAGGTTGCGATGGGCGGTGGCGGCGACCCACTTGGTGACCGATGCAGACCACCAAGACGGCTCGGCCCGCTCGCGAATCGACCGTGATCGTTTGGTCGAGCTGGCGGACCACTTCGCCATCGGCCCGGTGGTCGCCGACGTCCTCACCTGGCTGGCCCACGACCTCGGGGTCCCGGTCGACCCCGCCCTCGTCGAAGGCCTGGCTCGGTTCGAGACCCAACGTGACGCCTGCGCTCGGGTTGGCCGCCGGCGAAGCGGCCCGTTCCCACAGTTGCGGTCCGACTGGGCGTTCGCTCGCCGGCGCCTGGGTCCCGCCGAGGCAGTGGCCGCGATCCCGACTTTTCTGGTCGAGCGGTGGGCGTTGACCTCACCCCGCCAGATCCCGGCGGAGGTGGCCGCTCGAGCCCGTCAGCGGGTCGGCCTCGCGACCGCCGCTACCGCCACCGCTCGCTCGAAGGCGAAGGTCCCATGACCTGGATCGATCGCTACCTGGTCCGGGTCCTCGCCACCGACATTCTCGCCCTGGTAGCCGCCGCCACCATCACCTTGACCTTCGGCCCTCACCCGCCGAACGAGCCCCTGGCCAGCCGCATGTTGAGCGGTCCTTATTGGGCGGTGCTCAGCGTCGGCATGGGCCTGTGGCTGCTGGTGGCCACCGCCCTGGGTGCCTATGACCGGGCGGTTCTCGGCGAGGGCTACGAGGAGTTCCGCCGTGTGGTGCTGATCACGCCCGCCTGGTTCGCGGTGGTGGCCGTGCTCGCTTTCGTGACCGTCACCTCGCTCAGTCGGGCGGCGGTCATGTGGATGGTGGCCCTGGTGTGGGTGCTGTCGCTGATCGGGCGCGACAGCAACCGCCGATGGCTTCATTCACGCCGCTCCCGCGGCATCGGCATCCGCCGCGTTCTGGTCCACGGCTCGCCCAACCAGGCCGACCGGTTGGCATCGCATCTCAATGCCGCCACCTGGTCCGGGTACGAGGTGGTCGGCAGCTCGGGTCACGGCACCGACCAGATCCCGTTCGATCCCGAGCGCCCGGCCGAGGCCATCGAGGCGGCCAACGCCGACATCCTGGCCATCGCCGACGCGACCGAACTCGGCCCCGACGGCCTGCGCGCCCTGGCCGAACGGTTGGAGGGCAGCGGCTACGAACTGCTGGTCGTACCGACGCTCACCGAGGTGGCGGGTCCGAGGGTGCGCATTCGACCCGTGAGCGGGCTGCCGCTGTTGCATCTTGAGGAACCGCGTCTGACCGGCCCGGCGCGCCTGACCAAGGAGGTCATGGACCGCGTGGGCGCGGCGCTGGCGTTGGTGGTGGTGGCGGTGCCCCTGCTGATCCTGGCGGTGGCGGTTCGGGTCACCAGCCCCGGCCCCGTCCTGTTCCGCCAGGTCCGCATCGGGCGTGACGGTCGCCGCTTCACCATGTACAAACTGCGCTCGATGGTCGACGGCGCCGAGCAGCTCCGGTTCGAGATCGACGAGAACGACGCCGACGGTCCGCTGTTCAAACTGCGCGACGACCCTCGCCTCACCCGGCTGGGACGTTGGATGCGGCGCCGGTCGCTCGATGAGCTTCCGCAGCTGGTCAACGTGTTGAAGGGTGAGATGTCGTTGGTGGGACCCCGACCGATGTTGCCCGCGGAGGTCGAGACCCTCTCGGGTCGGGCGACCCGCCGTCAGATGGTCAAGCCCGGCATCACCGGCCTGTGGCAGGTGTCGGGCCGGGCCGAGGTCCCCTGGAGCGACGCCGTTCGGCTCGATCTCTATTACGTCGAGAACTGGTCGCTCAGCATGGACCTGGTGATCCTCGCCCGCACCAGCCTCGCCGTCGTGCGCGGCCACGGGGCCTATTGATGCCGGACTGGTTGCGGAAGCCTGATCCGGCCGAGATCGATCCGGTGACGATTTTGGTCGTCGTCGGTGCGGTGGCCGCAGCCTTTTCGGGTACGTCGCCCACCGGTTGGTGGGGTTCGGACCTGGCCTGGACGGCTGGGTTCGCGGCGCTGTTCATCGTCGCCTGCGCCAGGGTCTCGCCGGTGGCCTGGGTGGCGCTCGGCGTGGCGACCGTCGGACTCGGAGTTCCCTCGCTGGTGCCCGCCGGCCTCGGCATCGCCGCCACCGTCCTCGGGGCCATCGCCGTCACCGGCCGCCGCCTCCCTACTCCCGCCCTCTCGTCCGCCTCCGCATCCCCCTCTTCGTCTTTCGGCGGGCGCGAAACGGCCAGAAGTGGCTGGTTCGCGCCAGCGAAAGACGATTCGGCCGGGC
>CAZEFG010000001.1:11190-18361 GCA_964511355.1 uncultured Iamiaceae bacterium | reverse complement strand
AAGACGATTCGGCCGGGCCGGACCTGACGGGCGCGGCGGTGGGCGCGCTGGTGATCAACGGGCTGCTCCGCCTTCCCGACCTCGGGCCCGCCCGCGCCTCCGCCGCCCTCGTCGCCTTATTGGTGGTGCCGACACTGTGGTTGGCCTGGCTCGAGTCGGCCCCCGAGACCCAGGTCCGCATCCGCCGCCTGGCCCTGCGCGGGGCACTGGTGCTGGCGGCGGTGGCGGTGGTGAGCGTCGGCGTGGTGGCCGCGCTGGTCCCCACCGTCGACGACGGGATCGATGCCGCTCGTTCGGCTGCCGCCCGGGCCCGCCGTGGCGACGTCGAAGGAGCCCGCGACCGCCTCGATCGGGCCGCCGACCGCATGGGTACCGCCACCGCCTGGTTCCGATCACCCCTGGTGGTGCCCGCCCGCTTGCTGCCCGGTCTCGGCCAGCAGGTCAGGGCCGTGTCGACCGCCGGGGCCGACGCCGGACGCCTCGCCCAGGCCACCCGGGAAGCCATCGCCGTGGTCGACGACGGTGGGCTGGAGGTTGTCGACGGGGCGATCGACCTGGCTACGGTGCGCGCCGCCATCGACCCGCTTGAGCGCAGCGTGGCGGCCATGGAACGGGCCCGCCTCAACGCCACCGAGGTGACCTCACCGTGGTTGTTGGCGCCCCTGGCCGACAAGCTCGGCGAATTGACCGTCGAGGTCGACGACAACCTTCCCGCCGCCCAACGCGCCCTCGAAGGCGCCCGCCTGGCCGAGGGCTTCCTCGGGGGCGACGAGGTGCGTCGCTACTTCATCGCCTTCACGACTCCCGCCGAGAGCCGGTTCATGGGCGGCTTCGTGGCCCACTACGCCGAGGTCGAGATCGACCGGGGCCGGATGGAGATCACCGATTCGGGGCACGTCGCCGACTTCCACGGCTGGCACGAGCGCACGCCACGAGAGCTGGTCGGCCTCGACGATCACATGGCCCGTCACGGCGAGAACTACCGCCCGGCGTACTTCATCGAGAACATCACCGCGTCGCCCGATGCCCCCACCGCCGCCGAGGTTGCCCGCCAGGTGGTCGACCTGGTCACCGGCCGCGACATCGACGTGGTGGTCATCATGGACCCCTCCGCGGTGGCGGCGCTGGGGACGCTCAACGCCCCGATCCACCTTGAGGGTGTCGGCTCGCTCGACATGGAGGGGGTGCTCGATTTCCTGCTGTTCGACCAGTACACGATCTTCCCCGACGAGGACGAGCAACGGAAGGTGCTCGACGAGCTGACCAAGGACACCCTCGACGCGGTCCTCGACGGTGATCTCAACCTGGGCGCCATGGTCGATCGGTTGGGGCCGCTGGTCGAGCAGGGGCGCTTGCAGGTGGTGAGCTTCGATCCGGTGGAGGATGCGTTCCTGCGCGACGCCGGCCTGACCCGTCCGTTCATCCGCCCCGGCGGGGTCGAGCTCGTGGCGGTCAAGTCGGCCAACGCCAGCCCCAACAAGCTCGACGTCTATCTGGAACGCCAGATCGAGTACGAGGCGGTGGTCGATCCCGCCACCGGGCAGGTCGAGGGCACCACCACCATCACCATGACCAACGCCGCACCCCCCGGGTTGCAGGGGGTCGTTTCGGGTGGATGGGGTGACCTACCGGAGAGCTGGAACCGCCAGTTGGTGTCGATGTATTCCGAGCACCAGGTGAGTGAGATCACCGTCGACGGCGAACCGGTTGAGCCGTGGCTCCAGACCGAGCTGGGGTGGCAGACCGCATCGGTGTATCTGGAGATCCCGCGGGGTGACACCCAGGTGGTGGTCATGAGGTGGCAGGGACAGATCGAGCCCGACGTCAACGAGTTGGTGGTGAGCTACCAACCAACGGTCAACCGCGACCAGGTGCGAGCGCGGGTGGCGACCGTCGATGGCGACGTGGTGGCCGAATACCAGGGACGGCCGCGGGCCGACGTGCGGATCCCGTTCCGGCGGAGCTGATGGGCCGCGATCGGGCTGTGCCACCATTGGCCTCTCCATGACCGGCTGGCGCACCCTCCTCGCCCGGTACCTGCCCGGGTACCGCCGCCACGTGGCGGCCCTGGCCGGTGTCTCCACCGCGGCCGGCGTCGCCGAGGCGGCGACCCTGGTGATCTTGGTGCAGGTGGCGGTGGCGGTCGCCCAGGGCGACGCTGCGGTGGGGCTCGACCTTCCGATCTTCAGCGACGCCCTCCGGTTGCGCACCGCGGTCGCGATCGCCCTTTTCGGAGCGGTGGCAGTGGGCGTGTTGCACCTCGCCACCAACGCCGTCGCCGCCCGTACCTCGGCCACGGTCCTGGTCGAGGTGCGGGCCCGTGCCCTGCGCGCCTACGGCAATGCCTCGTGGGACCGGCAGGCCCGCGAGGCCGAGGGGTCGCTGCACGAGTCGGTGGGCACGTTGGCCTCCAACGCCTGGCAGCTCGTTCTCTCCACCAGCCACGCCCTCTCGGCGCTGCTCACCCTGGGCGCCTTCATCGTCGGTGCCCTGCTGATCGCCCCCGCCGCCACCGGCATCGTCGTGGTGGCCGGGGTGGCCCTGTTCGCCATGCTCCGACCGATGTCGAGGGCCAGTCGACGCCGGTCGCGGGTCTGGACCGCGGCCAACACTGCGTTCAACCAGCGGGTGGCGCAGATGTCGTCGCTCGGATTCGAGCTGCGTTCGTTCGGCGTCGACGGTCACCAGGTCGATTCGCTGATCGACGAGGCCAACCGGGTGGCGGTGCCCCACCGGGCCTCGATGATGTTCCAGCGCCTCGGCATGCACCTGTACCGCGACCTGGCGCTGGTGATGCTGGTGGGGGCGGTCGCCCTGCTCGAAGCGGTCGACACCGTCGATCTGGCCGCCGTTGGTTCGGTGGTGTTGCTCATGTTGCGGTCGCTCGCGTCGGCCCAGGACATCAACGGCGCCATCCATTCCATCCAGCACCAGTTGCCCACCCTGGAGCTGCTCGATGAGCGGGTGACCGATCTCGAGGCCGACTCGAATCCCGTGGGGCAGGTACGCGTCGACGGGTTCGAGCGGATCGAGCTCAGGGGTCTCACCTACCGCTACGAACCCGACTCGGCGGCGGTGCTCGACGGGGTCGACCTGACCTTGCACCGCGGTGAGATGCTGGGTGTGGTCGGCCCGTCGGGTGGGGGCAAGTCGACGCTGGTGCAGGTGCTGTTGCGGCTGCGTTTCGGCGAGGGCGAGGTCCTCGTCGACGATGTGCCCCTCGTCGATGTCGATGCCGCCTCCTGGCAACAGTTGGCGGCGGTGGTGCCCCAGGCGCCCCGTCTGGTGACGGGCACCATCGCCGAGAACATCGCCTTCTTCCGCGACATCCCCCACGACGAGGTGGTCGAGGCGGCCAAGCTCGCGAACCTGGCCGACGAGATCGCCGAGTTGCCCGCCGGGTTCGACACCGTGCTCGGGCCTCGGGGCAGCGGCCTGTCGGGCGGCCAGAGCCAACGCCTCGCCATCGCCCGGGCGTTGGTGGGCCGGCCCCGGCTGTTGATCCTCGATGAGCCGACCTCCGCGCTCGATGTGCACTCCGAGGCGGCGTTGCAGGCCACCATCGACGGCTTGGCCGGCGACGTGACCATGGTGATCATCGCTCACCGGTTGAGCACGATCGCGGCGTGTGACCGGTTGCTGATCCTCGACCGGGGACGGGTGGCGGCGGTCGGCACCCCCGACGAGGTGCGCGACCACCCCTTCCTCAAGGACCGCCTGACCACCTGATCCCGAGCCCCCCTATGTGGGCGCGGATGGCGCTCCGGAAGCGCTCGGCGCCGAAGCTGTCGCCGTGGGCCGCGATGGCGACCCGGTCCCAGGTCCGTTCGGTGGCCGCGCCGATCGCTCGGGCGATGGCGGCGGGGGTCGGTTCGTCGATCCAGATGCCGGTTGCGCCGTCGACCACGGTGTCGAGGTAGCCGCCGCGGCGCAGGGCGACGGTGGGGGTACCACAGGCGGCCGCTTCGAGGGGCGTGAGCCCGAGGTCTTCGTGGGCGGCGGCCACCAGGACTTCGGCGTTGGTGTAGAGCCAACGCAGCTCGTCGTCGTCGATCCCTTCGAGGCGCAGCGACCCGTCGGCCGAGGTAGCCAGGGCGGCGTCGACCGGTCGGGCCAGGGGTCCGTCGCCCACCACCACCAGCGGCAGGCCCGCCGCCCGGGCGCCCTCGACCGTCTCGATCACGTGCTTGTAGGGGAGGAGGCGGGCCACGCACAGGGCGAAGTGCGGGGGGAGGTCAGCGACGGGCCGGCGGGGGCCGTCGGCGGTGACGGCCGGCGGCGGGACCACCACCGGAGCTTCGATGCCGTACACGCGGGCGATGCGCTCGGCCACGGTGGTGGAGTTGCCGATGTAGCCGGTGGCAGTGGAAGCGGCCCACCGGTCCCAACGCCTGAGGGCGGGGGCCAGCGCGGCGAGGGCGAGGCGACGACCGGTGGGCGGCTCGGGACCCAGGTAGTCGGCGGGCTCGTACAGCCAGCGGGCCGGCGTGTGGCAGTAGACGATCTTGGTCGCCCCCGGCTGGGTGCCGATGCCGTGGGCCCATCCGGACGACGAGCACACCACCACATCGGCGTCGATCCAGCGGAGGGAGAAGGCGGGTGCCAGCACGGGGAGCGCCCGGCGAACGTCGCCCTTCACCCCGGGGAGGCGACCGATTCCCAGCTCGGCGATCTCGATGTCGGCGAACTCGGGAAACGTGCCGTCAGGGTCATACACCGAGGTGACCAGGCGGCTGCCGGGGAAGGCACGCACCAGCTCCAGCGCCACCCGCTCGGCACCTCCCCGCTGGGTGAGGTAGTCGTGGACGACGACAACTTTCATGTGTCGATCCGGGCGAGCGCAGGGAGGTCGGCCAGGTCGGCGACGGCAACCAGCCAGGCGTGGGCGGTGGCGGCGGGCGTGCGGTGGGCGGCCGCCTCCGCCGCGGCCGCACCCAGGCGGCGACGAGCGGCAGGGTCAGCGGCCAGTTCCCGCAGGACCTGGGCGAGAGCCGCGGTGTCCCCCGGTGGCACCAGGCGTCCGGTGACACCGTCGACGATCTGTTCGGCCGGGCCGCCCTTGTCGGTGGCCACCACCGCGGCCCCGCACTGCATGGCCTCGGTCACCACCATTCCCCAGGCTTCGGCGCGGGTCGAGGTGTGCAGCACGATGTCGGCTCGGGCCATCTCGGTCGAGGGGTCGTAGAGGTGTCCGACGAGGCTCACCCGGTCGCCGACCTCCAGCCGCTCGATGGTGGCCGCCAACTCGTCGGCGTAGGCGTCGTCGCCGAAGAGAGCCGTGCCCACGATCCGCAGGGTCGCCTGCGGGCCTGGCGCCTCGGCCGGAAACGCAGCGGCGAAGGCCTCGACCGCCTCTACCTGTCCCTTCCAGGGCGCCAGGCGCCCGACCATCACGATGCGCAGCGGCGCGGTGTCGTCGGTCGGTGTCCGCTCCGGTGGTGAGGCCAGGCCGGGCGGGTTGACGATGCGGACCTCGTCGCCGCGGATGCCGATGGTGACGGCCGTACCGGCGGCGTTGGCGATGATGCCGTCGGCACCCCTCACCAACAGGTGGGTCGCCAGACGACCGAGACGCTCCTGGCCGAGGTCGAGGTGGTCGTGGGCCATCCACACCAGCGGACGGCGAATCACCCGGGCGGCGGGAAGGCTGACCAGACCGGCCTTGAGCGTCCAGCCCACCACCACGTCGGGGCGGAGTTGGCGGAGGCGCCGGGCCAGGGTCACGGCGTAGGCACCGGCGGCCAGCCCGGCCGCGCCGCCTGAGGTTCCCGCCAGTTCGCCGCGGCGGGCGGTGCGCGAGCTGGTGGGCATGGCGAGGACCTCGACCGACACCCCTCGGCGTTCGAGGCGCTCCACCAAGGGGCCGTCCTCGCCCACCAGCACGTGCAGGGCGGGAGCGCCGCTGGCCGGGTCGGTTGCCGATGCCAGATGGGAGGCGATGCGTTCGAGCATGATCTCGGCGCCACCCAGCTGCGAGGTGTGAGCCACCACCACCACCCGCGAACGCGACGGGTCGGGTACCGATGCAGCCAGGCGGCGGTAGAGGGCCCGGTGTTCGGCCGCGGTCGAGCTCCACTGCCAGCCCTTGGCGGCGTCGAGAGCGGTCTGGCGGCCGATGAAGGGTTCCTCGCCGGCGGTGGCCCGCCGGATGCGGTCGATGATCAACTCCGGCCGGCCGGGCGCGACCACCGACGCGGGGTCGAGAGGCCGGACGGGGATGCCCGCGCCGCCGACGTCGGCGACGATGGCGGGGGTGCCACACGCCATCGATTCCAGGCTGACCATCCCGAACCCTTCGAGGGCGATCGAGGGCATCACCGAGACGTCGGCGGCGCGGTAGGCCTCGACCAGCCGGTCGTCGCTCACCTCGCCCAACACCACGATGTGATCGGGGGCCCGAGCAGCTATGAGTTCCAGCTCCGGTCGGTGCGGTCCATCGCCCACCACGGCGAGCACTCCCGGGGGATCCTCGGCCCAGGCGGTGGCCAGCTCGACGACCCCACACCGGGCGACCAGTCGACGAACACACACCGCCACGAAGGCGTCGGGGTCGAGGCCGAGCGCGTGGCGGGCGGTGGCGCGGTCGCCGGGGGTGAAGCGGGTGGTGTCGACGCCGGGGTGGATGACCTGGACTCGCCACGGGTCGATGCGGTGACTCTCGATCACCAGCCGACGGAAGGCGGGCGACACACACACGACCGCCTCGGCCCGGCGCAGGGTCCAGCGCTCGAGGCGACGGCGGAGCGAGTGCGCCAGGGGCGAGGTCGAGCCGGCGGAGCGGGCTTCGTCGGCCCAGGGTCCGTGGAACTGGATCACCAACGGGAGAGCTCGTACCGCCGGCCCGCCCAGTAGCGCAGCTCCGGTATAAAGAGCGAAGTGCGAGACCACCACGTCGGCGCCGTCGCGAACCTCTCGGCGGGCAGCCCCGGCCATGGCGAGGACCCGGGGCAGCAGGCGGGCCTCGTGATGCGACACCGGCCGTACCCAGGAGGGGTGTTCGAGCGCGGGCCCGAGCACCAGCGCTCGGGGAGGGGTGGCTCCGTCGGCCGCCAGCGCGCTCCCGAGGTCTTCGAGGAAGCGGTTCACTCCGGCGGGGTGGTCGCTGGGCCACTCCATGCCGATGTGGAGTGGACGGGGTTCAGGCCCACGCGGTTCAAGCCCACGCGGTTCA
>CAZEFG010000001.1:2447-11090 GCA_964511355.1 uncultured Iamiaceae bacterium | reverse complement strand
GCCCACGCGGTTCAAGCCCACGCGGTTCAGGCATTGACGGCCCGCCGGTCGAACCAACCGAGGGTCAGCCACACCAGGGGCACCAGGGCGTAGATCCCCCCGTAGGACCAGCGCATGGCCATGACCACCAGCACCGCGGCGCCCACCAGGGTGACCGGTTCGGGGTAGCGGGTGGCGATCCGAAACATGGTGACGACCCCGGCCACCAGCACCGCTGCGTAGGCGATGAACCCCGCCGGTCCCCAGGCCACTGTGGCGTTGGGTAGATCGCCCTCGGTCACGACCATCTCGGACCCGAAGCGTTCGGCGGCGGGGGTGACCCTGCCGGTACCTACACCCAGCGGGTTCTCGAGGCCCCGGCGGATGGCGCCGGTCTGGACTTCGACGTGGATCGGCAGCGTCGAGACCTCTCGGTTCCAGGGCTGGGCGAACCCGTCGATCTGGCGGTCGATGGTCCACGATCCGGTGTCGGGCAGGCGCGACAGACCCTGGGCCAGCGCCACCACCACCAGCGGGACGGCCAAGGCGCCTATCACCATGGTGCGGATCGACCAGCCCCTCCACAGCGCGAGCACCAGGACCAGGGCCGCCACCATGAAGACCATGGCCATGCGGACGCCGCTGTTGACGATGGCGGCCACGATGAACAGGGCGGCGACGCCGGCGGCCACGCGCCCGGCGATGCCGCGCAGGCGGGGAATGCCCATCACCAACAGCACGACCACCGCGAGGGCGAGGTATCGGCCGAACTCCTCGGGCGAGGTCATGAAACCGATCGGGCGCGGGGTGTTGTCGGCGGCATTGCCGAGGAGGATCACCCAATCTGAGTTCTCGTAGTAGTGCCGATCCCAGGCGGTGTACCGACCACTGAACCCGATCACGCCGTAGGCGGCCGCAGGCAAGGCGATGGCCACCACCACCAGGTAGAGGCGGCGCATGAGATCGGAGTCGGCGTAGATGCGGCCGACGTAGAACCACAGGAAGGGCAGGCCCAGATACACCAGCCCGACGACCCCCACCCCCAACGCGCCTTGGCGGGGATTGAACGCGCCCGCCACAGCTAGGACAACGCAGGCGCTGACCGCCACCAGCAGCGGGGTGGGACGGGCCAGCGCCCCCTTGGCCACCGCGGTCACCGCCAGCACCGCGCCCACGACCACGATCGGCAGCATCACCATCTCGGCCGCCACACCGATGTCGGCGTCGCGCCCCAGGTACTCCATCAGGCGGCGCAGCCAGGCGGCTATCCCGGCGTAGGCCACCAGGGCCACGATGGTGGCGCGGGGAACGATCAGGGCCGCGCCGACCCAGCCGACCAGCAGCGCAGCGGCGGCGCCTTCGGCGGGGCTCATCATCGATCCCACCGCCAGCACGACCACCAGCGCGGCGACGGCGGTGATCGCCGCGGCGGCGGTGCGCGACAGGTCGGGCACCAGCCCGTGGATCTTGCCCATGCTGGCGGATGCGACCATGGGGATCGCCCGGCGGATCGGGATCTTCATGCGCCAGGCCCGCCACGGTCCGGGGGCGTATCCGTCGCCGCACGCGAGCTCCCAGGGCATGGTGGCCAGCGCCCGCCACCAACCCAGGCGGCGCCGGACGACCCTCACCTTGTTGTAGCCGCCGTCGTAGGTTGCGCTCGGAGGTCGGGAGTTGAGGTCGCGGTCGGGGCTGGGGCTGTCGTGGTGGTCTACGGCGGCGGCGGGGTCGAACACCTGTCGCCACGTGTCGCCCACGGCCAGGCTGAGGTCGAGGTCGTTGTGGGGTTGGGCGCCGCTCCCCCGCAACTCGGTGTCGATACGTAGCGGCGGCCGGTTGGGGGGATCGATGGCGGTGCGGCGGTAGGAGTGGTTGCAGCCCTTGAGGAACTCGACGTCGTGCACGGCGTGGCTGTTGCGGTGGTGGTTGCCCTCCATGCGCCCGAACCATCGGAACCGTCCCACGTGCTCGACCGGGTCGGGGCCGCCGTCGGCTACCTCGGGCCGCCCGACTGGGTGGTCAGGGCCGCCAACACCCCCCACTGTCGGGTCGGCCACAAAGTGCGATTCGATGGTCGCCAGCCACTGTGGGTGGGCGACGGTGTCGTCGTCGCAGATGGCGACGAACCCATCGCCCTCTGTTGGGGCGAGCGCGTCGAGGCCGGCGTTGATGGCGACCGCCACCCCCGGCCGGTCGACCGTGACCGGCCGGACCTCGGGGTGATCGGCTAGCACCTTCCACGAGTCGTGGTCATTCTCCTGGACGACCACGATCACCTCATCGGCCGGGCGGTCCTGGGCAGTGAGGCCGGCCAGGCAGGCGCGCAGGTGCGCTGGTCGGGCGTAGGTCGGTACCAGCACCGTGGCGTGCATCGGCCCGCCGATCGGTGTTCCCACGGTGCGGGACAGGGGTGAGGTCACGGCGGGGAGGCTAATGGCCGACGGTCATGGCGACCGGTCCTCGATGGGTGGCACCGGCATTCTCCTGGCACTAGTGACGTGTGGCACCATTCTTCGGTGAGCGATGGGGAATGGTTCACCGGCCCGAAGGGCTCCCGCCGCAAGTACCGGGTCCGAAACACCACGGCGCTGCCTGGCGGGCGAGGCTTTGTGTTCCCGGCCGAGCAGGCCGAGGACGGGCTGGCGGTCGGGCTCAAGATCATCGAGGAGGACGACGCCTTCACCGCGTCGAGGGTCGAGTCCGCTTACGCCACCCTGCGTCGTCATCCCCACCCCAACCTGCTCGAACCGCTGTCGTTGTTCCTCGGGCCGGGCCTGTTCAAGGGCGGCAACGACGATCCGCCTGATTCCGACAGCGACCTGCTCTACCTGGCCTACCACTGGATCGAGGGCAACACGTTGCGGGCGGCCGCTCCGCTCGACCCGCCCGCGGCGGCGCAGTTGGCCAGGGATCTGAGTGCGGCCATCGCCCATCTGCACGGGGTGTGCTGGCTGATTCACCGCGACATCCATCCCGGCAACATCATCATCGGTGACGACGGCCGGGCCTCGTTGATCGACATCGACGCCTGGGTCGAGGTGGGCGAGACCCGGGCCGTGCCAGCCTCGGGCGTGTTGGGCTTCCTGCCGCCCGAACGGTCAAAGGCCCGCTGGGACCAACGCTCAGATGTGTGGGCGCTCGGCATGGTGATGACCTACGCCCTGCTTGGTCACCCCACCGGCACGGCCACCACCCACGAGGTCGCGGTGGAGTTGGCGAGGGTTCTGCCCCGGGGCACCGACGCGGCCCGGGCTGCCGCCTTGATCGGTGAGCTGACCCACACCGACCCCGAGGCTCGACGCACCGACCTGGCGGCGTGGGCCGACGAGTTCGCCACCGTCATCACCGCCCGCCCTCAACGCAGGGTCCTGCCGTGGGTGCTGGGCGCTGCCGGCGCGGTTGCGGTCGCGGTGGCCGTGTCGGGGGTGGCCCTCGGATGGTGGAGCGACGAACCGGACGATCCGGCTCCTGCCGCCGATACCGGCGGCCCAGAAGCCGAGCTTCTGCTCGACCAGATGAGTCTCGAGGTGCAGGCACCGTCGTCGAGCGTCGATGGCGAGTGCGCCATCGCCGTCGGCCAGCCGGGGGCCGACCTAGCGCTGCACCATGTCGACGAGATCGAGCGTTGGTCCGGAGACCTCACGGCGGCCGCTCCCGACTCTTGTGGTGTTGGTCATGCCGAGGTGTACGGGCAGGCCGTGTTCCAGTTGATCGAGGTCGACGGTTCCGAGGTGGTGCTGTTGGCGTCGGAGCATGGCGTGGTCCGGATGCATCCGGTCCAGATGTCTTCCTATGAGCAGTTGGCGGGGCGGGGCAGCGATCTCAACGTGCAGTTGGGCGGGTACCCGGTCGAGGTGTTGGGGCCTCGTTCCGGGGTCGAATCGATCGTGCGGCTGTCCGAGGGGGGCCTGATCGTGGGCCGTCGCCTCGACACCCAGGCGTTCTGGATGCCCGACCCTGTTCTGGCCATGTGGGAGGTCATGGGCGGTGTCGAGGGCGAGCTTGGTCTGCCGATGACCAACCCGTACTCGATCGCCGGCGCCCTCCGTCAGGATTTCGAGGGTGGCTACATGGTCTTGCCGGTCACCTCTCCCCTGCCCTGGGACTCGCTGACCGGGGACGGTTTGGAGGTGTTCTTCGCCGAGCCGGGGCCGCTTCCCGACGTTGGGACCCGAGGCGGCATCCTGCGCCAGCCCAACGGCACGGCGTGGTGGTACACCGGCCAGGTGCGCCGTTGGATTCCCGACGGCGGGGTGTGGTCGTGTCTCGGTGGCCACGACGCGGTTGTCGTCCATGACGTCGACGGGCCCACGCTGGCCCAGGTTGAGCTGGGTCCGCCGGCCACCTGCATGCCAAGTCCCTGACCGATGACGTATCACCCGCTGCCAGTGTCAGGCGTGCCCCCGCTCCCTACCGTGGGCACGATGATGGGTAAGCGTGGCGTCGAGCCTGACACCACCCCTGCGGCCACCGTGTCGTCGGAGTTCGGCACTCGATCACTCGCTTTCGACTCCGAGTTCACCTTCGGTCGAGGCGGAGATGCCGACCTCCGGGTGGGTGCCGCGCCGATCTACGACGAGGTCGTGCCCCGCATCGCGGGCCGTGTCGTCGCCATGGGCGACCGCGTGTTCGTCGAGAACCTCGACGACAGTTTGGCTCTCGACCTGCGCGTCGAGGGTCGGCCGCTGATGTCGCTGTCGCCGGGGCACATGCACTCCCCGATCGACCCGGTGTTCGACATCCTCATCACCGGTTCGATCACCACCTACGAGCTGGCGGTGCGGGTCAACCGCGACCGCATCAGCCCTCGCTGGGTGCGCATCGACGCCACTCCCGACGAGCTCGACCCACCCACCGGGGCCACCCCCGAGCTCAGCCCACGCCAGCGCTCCATCCTCGATGCCTACGTGCGGCCGTTGCAGGCGGGCGGCACCTCCGCCAGCCACCAGCAGGTGGCCGAGGAGTTGGGCATCAGCCGGTCGCTGGTACGGGTCGAGTGCGAGAAGATCTGGTCGGCGCTGTTCCTCGCCGGCGTCCCCATGCGCGACCTCGGCAACGCCCGCGACGAGATCGTCGACGCCTGGTCGCGGCATCGCATCTAGGTTCTTGGTTTGGCGGCGGTTCGTCGCCGTCCAGGCGCTACTGCCAAACGAACATGAAGGGTGGGACTTGAGGATGCAGGACCCAGACGATCCGGCGACTCAACGATCCTTGTTCGTCGACCGTGTGTCGGAGTCGGCGTCACTAAAGCGGTCGTTGGAACAACACCGCCAACGCATGGATTCTGGGACTATCGATACTCACGCGCTCCGTAACGTCCTCATGTTCTACGGCGAAGGAGGAGTCGGTAAGTCTGAGCTGTCGAGACAGCTCGCCGATTGGCTGTGTAAGGGGCCTGGACCGGTCGCTCATTGGGGCCCACCTCCCGACACAATCGTTGACGTCGTCGTCCGTTGGGACGTAAATGAGTCGATGGGCGGGCTTGATCCTTTACCCCTCCTTGCACAGCTCCGCACCGCGCTGGGAACGATCCAGGAGACCTGGCCAGCTTTTGACCTTCCGTTTGCTCTGCTTTACCGAACATTGCGGCCAGGAGAGGACCTGACACTTCGTGCTCCCCGGCGGGGTGTCACGACCTTAAGCGAAGTTGCCAGCAATCTGGGAGGAGATCTGTTTGCACTCGCCGATGTTGCCCTGTCCGGAGTTGCCGGAGCAGGTGTCATTTCAGTTGGCCGGAACGTAATCAAGGCCCTGCGTCAGCGTCGGGAAACCGCGAAGTTGTTGGAGACGATCCCCAATCTCGATCGCCTGATCATAGATTGCGAAACTGCTTCTGGGGATGTTGAGCAGACGGCCGAGTTGGCTGGTCGCCTCGTCTTCATGCTCACCCGTGAGCTAGATGAAACGAGCCTGGGAAAGGCCGCGTCACGGCCCCTGGTAGTGGTGTTTGTAGACCATATGGAGCGACTCCAGCGGGATGGAAGTATCCATCTAGGAGAAGCCACGCTCAATCGGCTGGTGGCCCGGCTCCCGTACTTCTTGTTTGTCATCACGGGTCGGCGCAGCCTTCGTTGGCACGCGCCTCGGCCCGAGCTTCCGGCTTCAGGTCCATCGACGTGGCCGCTGTTGTCGACGGAATCCCCATCGGAGGACGAACCACGGCAACATGCAATCGGCGACCTCAGCGTTAGCGATGCCGAAGCCTTGCTAAACGCGTCGTTCGAGCTCCACCGAATCAGGGTGGACCCCGATCTGGCTGCTTCCCTGGCACGTATCGGATGGCCATTGCATCTACAGACCATCGTGGCACTGGCCCGTGAACTATCCGACCGCAGCCGGCCACTCTCCGAGGCAGATCTCGGCGTTCCGCTGCCACATCTGGTCGATCGTTTACTGGGTGACCTCCCCCCGGACGTGGCTAAAGCGTTCCGAGCCGCCTGCCTCCTCCCATACTTCGACGAGGAGTTCATTGCTGCTGCGGCGCAGGTTGACTTTGGAACCGTCGACCGGTTGCTACAGCGCCAGATGGTCACCCGAGCTGATGACTTGCCGCTCTATCCGTACCGGGTGCACGACGATCTACGAAAGCTAGTCCGTGAGGCGGGATCACATGCCCAGGGCGGCTGGAGTCCGCAGGACTGGAACCGACAGGCCATTCGCGCTCTGGGCGAGGCGAGACTTCGTTATGACCATGCGATGGCTAGCGCCCAAGACCTGCTGGCAATCCGCTCTCTGGCGCTGGGCTTGAACATCAGTACGGAGAACAACCTATTCGATCCGTGGCTGGTTGTTGCCATACGTCAATCGCCGAGCATCAGTGGTCTCGCTCCTTTGATAGCTATGGAGGTTGACGATGGTGCCGACGAAGACTTGAGGGACACGGTTCGATTTCTACAACTGAGAAGCCGTGCGGCGACAGAGGACGTGTCAGATGAGATGGACGAGTTGTATCGGAATGGTCTAGCGATCGCGTCGAGCGCAGGCTTATGGCGGGCTTATGACCTGCGCAACCGGGGACGGATCGCCGAGGCCCTTTCGCAATTCGGCGATCTGATCCATAATCACGACGATCGTCCTGCGCTCTACAGGCACCAGTTTGCGATCACACTCAGGGCGGCGCGACGTTATGAGGACGCTTTGGCTCAGATCCCCACGCTCAGCGATCCCCAAAGGGAAACACTGACAAACGGGATCGATAGAATTCACGGACGATACAAAGGCGCCTCAGACTTGATCGGGCGACGACATGACATCGCGAAGAGCCGCCGATTCCAAGTCGAGCTTGCTGGCGACCTAGTAATGGCTCGCCATCGCGAATCAGGTCTGAGCGAGGAAGCGGTGAGAGCAGTTCTAGCCGACGCCGTCGAGGTTGGCCACGCTTACGCACAATCTGAATGCATCGGTGTTCTCGCAGAAATGAACGTATTCAACGATGACATATTCTTCGAGTGCATAGCTGAACTTGACCGCCTCAGTGCCAACAACTTTCAACCGTTCAGGGCTTGGCCGGGCGCGCTAGCCCTTCGGGGTTATGCCAATGGAGACCGCGAGATGGCTCGCCAAGCCCAGGCGGTCGCAGCCACCTGCAACTTTAGAACGGGCTTCTGGACACCTGTCGAGGTACTTCTCGAGGCCATGGGTAGCCCCTTGAATAGCATCGAGACCCAACAGGTAGAACCCTATACCTCGACGCGAGACCGCTGGCTCGCGCTGTTCGACCGGATCATTGATCGTGCAAGGTCAGGTGCTCATCGCTGGGCTGGCGGGGACGCAAAGCAGATCTTTCAATCCCTGACTCAGGAGCGCCATGCCCGATAGGAACAAGGAGATCGTCGGGCTCTTTCCTAGTGTCTCCGAGCTTGCGGACCGCCTAGTTCGTCCCGACGTGATTGAGCTCCTCACCCGCGTGCTGGCAGCCTCTCGGGCAGCGCTTGATGAGATTACCGACGGCGCTGCTGCCGATCTGACCGCCGACGAGAAGTGGAGACTCGGCCTCATGGCAGAGCAGCTTCTTCAGTGGTCCAGCGAAATCATCGGGTGGGAATAGCGGCTCCGGACTCCAAACCCGGAATGGGGAGCCCAGGGGCATGCCCCTGGGCTCCCCGATGCCGGGCTACCAGGCGACTTGGTTCGAGGTGGCTCCGGTTGAGGCGGTGACCCAGTGGTTCGGGCCGTCGCCGGAGTAGCACAGCCGACCCTCGTTGCCGTTGCCTGCCCCGTCGACCGTGACCGACCTCGTGTAGAAGCCCTGGGGATCCGCCGAGTCCCGGCACGTCAACGTCACCGTCGAGCCCGGAGCGAACCCCGACAGCGACACCGCATACCAGTACCCCGACGGAGCACTGGCCCCACGACTCAAGCTGATCCGAGGCACCGCCACAGGAACCGTCGTGGGTGTCGTGGCGGGCGTCCCGCCCCAGGTGACCTGGTTGGAGAAGACCCCACCTGATGCCGTCACCCAGTGGTTGGGGCCGTCGCCGGAGTAGCACAGCCGGGCCTCGCTGGCATTGCCAGCACCATCAACCGACACCGCCTTCGAATAGAAGCCCTGCGGATCCGCCGAGTCCCGACATGTCAACGTCACCGTCGAGCCAGGGGCAAACCCTGAGAGCGACACCGCATACCAGTACCCCGACGGAGCGCCGGCCCCACGACTCAAGCTGA
>CAZEFG010000001.1:0-2347 GCA_964511355.1 uncultured Iamiaceae bacterium | reverse complement strand
GTCACCCAATGGTCGGGTCCGTCAGGCGAGAAGCACAGGGTCGGATCGGCCGCTTGGCCTGCACCATTGATGGTGAAGGTCTTCGAGAAGAACCGGAGATCGGCCGAATCGTTGCAGTACAGGGTCACCCTCGATCCGGGAGCAAATCCCGACATGTTCACCGAGTACCAGTAGCCCGAACGAGCCGCACCACCTTGAGCAAGGGTGATCGTGGGGTTTCCGGGCCGCACCGGCGACGGGGTCGGAGTCGCGCTACCTCCACTCGTACCGCCGCAGTTGGTGCTGGCTGGCACGGGATCGCCCAAGCTCCGATACATCGATGCACCGTAGGTCGGTGTCCAGTTGGTGAAGCGAGCCGGTTGGACATTCCAGTTGAGACGCTGCTCGTAGTGGAGATGGACCTGCCCAGGACTACCAACGTCTGAGACAAAGCCGAGCACCTGACCCTTCTTGACCTGCTCGCCGTGGCGAACCGCCAATGGGTTCATGTGCAAGTAGAGCGTCGTCCATCCCTTATGTGCGCCCTGCCCATCGTGATCGATGGCAACTGGGTTGCTGCTCGACGAGTAGGAGTTCAACACAACGGTGCCACTCCCGCTCGCAAGCACCGGCTTGCCGGCATCGCTGCGATCCGCCTTGTTGAAGTCGATGGCGTAATGGTTGGGTCTGTGACCAGAGGCGGTACCACCGAACCAGCCTGAATCGCCGCAGGACAACGGCAGTTCGAGGCTAGGAGTCGCCGAGGCGAACGGGAGCCGCAGCGGAAGGACCTGGGCAGCCACCGCCACCACTGCCATCACCGCTAGCGCCTGTAGAACCCGGTCCAGATTTCTGTACTTCCGCCCAGTATCCATGTCTGCTCCTTCGCCCGAGGCGGCACCTTGCCGCGCCGGGGAATCAGCAGAACATGGGTTGGTGTGCAAACTCGGGGGTCAGTTTGCACGTCTCGTCGAGCTCAGCCGCCCCGACTGAAGCGCGCTCTGGCGGGATTTCAGCCCCACCAGGGCTGGTCGTACTCCGATGGGGGGAAGTCCTGCCGGCCGAGAAGGGTCAACAGGAGGTCGCGAACCTCTGGCCACCGAGGCTCGAGCTTGGGGTCACCGCCGGTGGCATCTATTCGACCACTGGCTCGGTTGCTCTCGGCGACTTGGTAGCCAAGCCTGGCAACCGTCGATTTGAGATTGTCAATCGCCGAACGCGGGAGGCCTGCCCGCTTGAGTTCCTTGTGGCCGAGATCCCTCTGCAACAGCCCCTTCAGAGGAGAGACCAGATAGGCCCGAACCACGTCATTGGCACGAAGGTTGCGGGCCCCGAAGTCGCGGATCAATTCAGGATCTGGCTCTGGCACCTTGCGGTCACGGGCGGGGAACCGGATGGCTTCGCTCAACTGTTCGAAGTTTGCCAACTGGTACCGGTGGTAGACGTAGCCGGGGCGGGCTTGGGCGAGCCGCAGCTGTACGAGCGGATGCGCACAGCTCGGCGTCACCGCGATGGATCGGATACTGAGGTCTCGAAGTCGGTCAACGACCATGATCCCGCTGTACATATCGGTGCCCACCTCGCCGGGGGCGCGGTCGTCAAACACGTCGATCACGGCCGCATCGACGCCGGCCCACTCTTCTCGTGCCCACAGCACGGCGGCGTCCTGGTCCGTCGCACCGACAACCTTGAACTCGTCAGTGGCGTCGAGCCGATCGGCCATGGCCCGGCGCTTCCACTCGTCGTCGTCAACAACGACTACCCGCAGCGGTTCCACAGTTCGGTCGTCTCCTTTCCGCTCCCTGTTCCTCATCGCCCACCACCAGTGGGGGTTGAGGACTCTGCAGTCGTTCACCTGAAGACCCGCCCGCGCTCTCACAATCAGCACCGCCTGACCGACCTCACTGATAGGCGCCTTCGAAGCGAGCCGCGCCTGGAAGCAAATGAAGCTACGTATACGTCGAAGAGACCATATTGTTTTGGCCACCGTGGCGGGCATCTTGCTCCTGCTGCTCGCCGGCGTGAGCGCTATCTGGCCGGCGGCTTTCGGGGTGATCGTCACCATCGGTGGAGCGTTCGGCGCGTTGATGGTGATCTACGAGGTCCGGCTCACCAAGCGGCTGGCCCAGGCCGAATTCATCCGCGACCTTCAGTCCGGGTTCACCTCCGACTCCAACATCTGCACCTTGTGGTCCAAGTTGTTGCTCGACGAGGAGATCACCCCGGCCGACCGGCCGCTCGTCAGCAGCTACCTCACCTTCTTCGAGACGCTCTACCTGCTCGCCAAGCGGGATGCCCTCGACCTGGCCCTCACCGACAACCTGTTCCGCAACCGTTTCTTCACCGCGGTCGGCAACAAGGGCATCCT